>CAXIBZ010000316.1:0-1543 GCA_964022105.1 uncultured Methylophilaceae bacterium | reverse complement strand
GGGCTGTGGTAGTTGACCATAGTAAACAAAAGACTACCCTGATTTCACATGGCATGAATGAACAAACCAAAGAAAATTGGCAGGATATTTGTCGTTTATTTGATGCCACCCATCTTGATATGGAAAATTCTTTTGCAGCTACTTCAGATACGCTATGTAACTTCACCAAGCAGCAATATATGGAAGCATTCAATCAAATAAAACGATACATACGCGCAGGTGATTGCTATCAAGTTAATCTAGCGCAACGTTTTTCGGCCAAGGTGAAAGGTGATAGTTGGATTGCATACAAAAAATTACGCAGGATAAGTCCAGCACCCTTTATGGCATTTATGCAATTACCGCACAGAGAGGGTAATTCGTTTCAAGTATTATCTAACTCTCCAGAGCGTTTTATTCAGGTGATTGACAATCATGTAGAAACAAGACCAATCAAGGGTACGCGTCCGCGTGCAAAAACAACAGCTGAAGATTTAGCGAATGCAAATGAGTTGCAAGCTAGCATAAAAGACCAAGCCGAAAATCTCATGATTGTTGATTTGCTTAGAAACGATATTGGCAAGACCTGTGAAACGGGCAGTGTAAAAGTTGATAAATTATTTCAGTTGCAAAGCTTTGCGAACGTTCATCATTTGGTGAGCATTATAACGGCTAAACTTAAGCAAAATACGACCGTTACTGATGTATTGAAAGGGTGTTTCCCTGGCGGTTCAATCACTGGAGCACCTAAGGTGCGTGCTATGGAGATTATAGAAGAGTTAGAGCCTAATCGAAGAGGTATCTACTGTGGGGCTATTGGCTATATAAGTTTCGATGGTAAAATGGATACTAATATTGCAATACGTACTGCTGTGACTTACAAAGGCAGCCTGAGCTACTATGCGGGCGGTGGCATAGTAGCAGATTCAGACGGTACAAAAGAGTACTTGGAAACATTAGATAAGGCGTCTACCATGATAGAACTTTTAAAGTTTTTTAGAAGACGTGATTAAAGTAATTTATAACGGATTAAAAACCAGTCTGAACTTAGGTGAAGTAGCAAGAAAAATCTATCATCGTTTTTCATTGTCAAATTATTGCCCAAAGTGGTTCGGTGTTGCAGAAAAGAAAAAGGAAAAAGCTGTGTGGGTAGTTAAAATTGGTGGTAGTTTGTTGGGTTCTCCAGAGTTAGAGCGCTGGCTGGGACTGTTTGCAAAATTCAGTGATGGCAATATTATAATTGGCCCTGGTGGCGGCGTTTTTGCTGATGCGGTGCGAGATGCACAGAAAGTATCCAAAATTAGTGATGCCTGTGCGCATAAATTAGCAGTGTTAGCGATGGATCAGTTTGGTCTTTTGCTTGCGAGTATGAATCCCGAATTAGCTGTAGCAAGAACCGAAATGGAAATAGACGAGCGTACATGGCAACACCGTTGTATTATTTGGTTGCCAAGCCAAATGGTGTTAGCTGATGATAGTATTCCCAAGAGTTGGGATGTGACGTCTGATAGTATTGCTGCTTGGCTTGCTGAAAAAGTGAATGCTCAACAATTGGTGTTGGTAA
>CAXIBZ010000315.1:0-1571 GCA_964022105.1 uncultured Methylophilaceae bacterium | reverse complement strand
GTCTTTATCTTGTTTCTGATAGATTGACTCCCAACTGCCTAAATCGCTCCAAGCCATGTCTACTGGTACTACGGCCACTTTATCTGCTTTTTCTGCCAAGCCATAATCAATGGAAATATTGTCAAAGTTTGCGTAGGTCTCAGCAAAGCTATCTGCAGTCATATTGGCGAGTTGCTTTGCCATTTCTGGTTGATGCTGCTGGAACATTTGCATAAAAGCACTTGCTTTAAAAACAAACATACCGCTATTCCACAAGTAGCCATCAGCCACATATTCTTTAGCGATTTCTAATACAGGCTTCTCAACAAATTGCGCAACCTCATAAACAGGCATGTTTCCATCTGCAATCAAATTGCTGGGTTTGATATAACCATAGCCAGTAGCAGGCTCATGCGGCTTGATCCCCAATAAAACTAAATAGTTATCTTGCGCTACTTTTTCGGCTGTTTCCCATGCTTTTATGAATGCGGGCACATTGTCGATAGCATGGTCTGATGCAAACACGCCGATAATCGCTTCTGGATCTTTTGTATGAATTTGGTTAACTGCCCATGCAATAGCTGGCAATGTATTTCTGGCACAAGGTTCGGCTAATACATTAGAGACTGCCTCTTCTGCCACTTCCAGCAATTGCCCTTTTACTTCAAATTTATGATCTTCATGCGTTACAGTAAATATGTTGGATGCTGATACGTGATTTAATAAACGTTCAGCTGTTTGCTGAAGGAGTGTTCTTTCACCATTAAGGGCTAACAACTGTTTAGGGCGCAAGGTGCGAGAAAGTGGCCATAAACGTGTACCAGATCCACCACATAAAATTAAAGCATAATGATTACTCATGGATGACTGACCTTTATAGGATTACTGTTCGTTTTTGCTTCGGCACGCAAGATATTTATCTCTGCTTCCAGTGCTTCAAACTCTTGCAGTTTCATTTTTAGAAAGCGCTCTGTTATTTTTGATTTTTCTTTAACGCCATTTGGCGTGAGTAAATACATATAGGCCAGCTTATTTTGACTATTACGAAAATTAGTGACTTTAAGCAAACCCACATTAATCAGTGCTTTTAAGCAGTAATTCACCCGACCCAAGCTAACACCCAATTCGCGTGCCAAATCCCGCTGACTGATTTCAGGGTTTCTTTCTAGCGCCTTCAGGATTTTATAACGATATTCGTCGGTTAACATGCTATATAAGTCACACCGTTCAATGAATGAACGCAGTTTACCAACAAGCGATTGTAAATTGCAAGCATTTTATGCAATTAATGTTATCATGGCTGGATGCTTCGCGCTGCTCGTAATGACAAATGGCTGCGCAGCTCGCAATGACAAGGCAGACAGGTTGTTACCTGTACTCGCAAAATTAGAAGCCGTCGTAGTTTTTAATTCCCGTAAACTTAGCAATCTCTCTTAATTGTTTTTTTGTTGGGCGACCAGCACCACGCTCGCGTAATGCATGGTCCGATGACTTGGTCACTGTTAGGTTTTCGCGCTTCAATTTACTTTCATCAGTCTCTTGATAAAGCAATGCAGCTTCTGGTGCGCCACGCCTTATGTTGGACAAGCCTG
>CAXIBZ010000314.1:0-1645 GCA_964022105.1 uncultured Methylophilaceae bacterium | reverse complement strand
ACTGGTGTACTAAACACATTGTCTTATCTATGGCATTATTTTGCTTTGGCATTCTAGATTGATGCATATATTATGGTCTTTTACGTCTTATTGATTAATTCGCTTATTGTTGCTGCGACTGTCGTTGTGCATTACGAATTTCTTTATCGGATTACTTTATTGATCCCCAAAATGGAAATTAAACACCGTTATCGAATCGTATTTGGTGTGCTTGGCGCTCTGCTCGCGCATGTTGTTGAAGTTTGGATATTTGCAGCAGCCTTTTATTATATGCATCATCATGGAGGCTGGGGATCGTTGACAGGCAAGTTCGACGGCAGCATCATGGATTGCGTCTATTTTTCATTTACCGTTTTTAGTACTGTTGGTTTTGGCGATATTGAACCTACAGGTAATCTACGTTTTTTAACGGGTATTGAATCGTTAACGGGCCTTGTGCTAATTACTTGGTCGGCATCATTTTTATACTTTGAAATGCAAAGACACTGGAAGCAGACATAACATGACCACAAATCAATCTGACCCACGCATATTTTTTGCTGCGGAGAGAACTTTACTTGCTTGGTTAAGGACTGGATTAACTATTATTGGCCTAGGTTTCATCATCTCACGCTTTGGCTTATTCATCCAATTATTAGTCTTACAACCGCAACTAACCACGCCTCATGCAAATGCAATGATCTCTACATTTCTGGGCATTAGCTTTGTTTTGGTTGGCTCAATATTGATAGCTATTGCAGCTATTCAGCATAAACGTTTTGTAAAAACACTAACGCATGATCAATTACCGAATACCTATGTCAACAAACTTGCTTATTTGTTGGCTATGTTTATCGCCAGTCTGGGTATTTTATTAGCGATTTATCTATGGATTGCTTAAGAAAAATTATCTGCAAACGGTTACAGGTTAACTAAACGTTTAGGGCCGATTTTACCATCTTCTAAACGTATCCCTAGACCAATAAATGGGCCACCTTCTTCATAAATACGCAAGCTGCCATCGGGTATCTGACCTGGCTCCCAAATCGCTTGTCCTTGTCTAAAAAAATAAGCGGCTTCAGTACTAATATCCACTTTAGGTAGTACATTGATTGCAGAATCAACTGGCAGCAGCAGCTGATCTCGCAGCTCTGTAGACATTGCTTCTAATTGATCAATACGCATTGCATCTTGAATGTTATATCCTGCTGTTTCTGTTCTGCGCAAACCAGTCAAATGCGCATCGCAACCCAATGCTGAACCAATGTCTTCAGCTAATGTACGAATATAGGTTCCTTTGCTGCATCGTACATTAATCACGGCATCACTGCCATCAAGGGAGATAACCGTAATTTCTTGAATCGTCACATGTCGCGCTTTACGTTCAATTTCTAAGCCTTCTCTAGCATATTTGTAAAGTGCTTTTCCTTCATGTTTTAAGGCAGAATGCATCGGTGGAATTTGACTAATATTGCCAATGAATTGCTGGCAAGCCTGTTCAAATTGTTGCTGACTAACATTCACAGGATTTGTAGTGATAATATCGCCCTCTGCATCACCTGTCGTGGTTTTGATTCCTAATTTGATATTGGCAATGTACGTTTTATCAGCATCTGTAACGTATTGCGCAAACTTAGTCGCCTCACCTAAACAGATTGGTAGAAGA
>CAXIBZ010000313.1:0-1649 GCA_964022105.1 uncultured Methylophilaceae bacterium | reverse complement strand
GACATAACCATGTCACTGCGATCAAACCGTGGCAGCCTATGCGGCATTAAAATTTGTTCTAAGTCTCATGATAGGTCGCTTTTAGCGGGGCTATTATCGTTTATCGTTAATATTGGATTAAAGTGTATTTCCATTTTGGATTTATTTATGAGCGTGAAACAACCATGCATCTATATTATGGCAAGTGCGAAAAATGGTACTTTATACACTGGGGTAACATCAGATTTAATTAAACGGGTTTGGCAACATAAAGAAAATCTTCTTGAAGGATTTACCAAGAAATATCATGTGCATCAATTGGTGTATTATGAATTGGCTAATGATATGGTGGTTGCAATTGCTCGGGAGAAACAAATTAAAGCTGGATCAAGAGCAAAAAAATTGCATTGATTGAACGTCAAAATCCAGCATGGGTAGATTTGTATGCTGGGTTGATAGCGTAGTTTTCTTTACCTAGGGCTGGCTCCTCACAATAAAGCCGCACGGTCACTGCGAGGGAAGCGTGGCAGTCCATTAAGGCGCCAAATTAATACAAAAGCTAGATTGCTTCACTACGTTCGCAATGACATCAAACTATCAAGGTAACAGACCTCAGAATTGTCCATCGTTTCTATTAAGTTTTACTCGTCTATACCTAGTTCTTGAATCTTCCTCGTTAATGTATTTCTGCCCATACCTAGCTGGGTAGCAGCCTCAATACGGCGCCCATCCGTATGTTGGAGTGCCTTTTTGATAATGACGCGCTCAAAGTCTTTTGTTAAGCCATCTAGCAGGCCTTGTTCACCTCGATTGAGTGCATCTGATACTTCTTGTGCTAATGCTTCTTGCCAAGAGTTACTTGTCGTTGATTTTGCTTTTGTTTCTTTTAGGCGGTAAGTCAGCTACATCAATATTTTGTCCTGGCGCCATGACGGTAAGCCAGTGGCATACATTTTCTAATTGTCTGACATTGCCGCTCCAGTTAACAGCAGTCAGATATTTCAGTGCAGCATCGGATAGTTTTTTGGCTTCAACACCTAAGTTTTGCGCACTTTGCTGTAAGAAGTGTTTTGCAAGCAGTGGCACATCCTCACGTCTTTCGCGAAGTGCAGGCAGTCTTAGGCGGATAACATTCAGTCTATGGAATAAGTCTTCACGGAATAAACCTAGTTTAACGCGTTCTTCTAAATCTTGGTGTGTGGCGGCAATAACGCGAACATTCACTTTAATTGGCTGATGACCACCTACACGATAGAACTGACCATCACTCAATACACGTAGCAAGCGCGTTTGTAAATCCGCAGGCATATCACCAATTTCATCTAAAAACAGCGTTCCATTATCTGCTTGTTCAAACCGACCACGACGTGCAGCTTGTGCTCCAGTAAAAGCGCCACGCTCATGGCCAAATAATTCTGACTCCAATAAGTCTTTTGGAATGGCTGCGGTATTAATGGCAATAAACGGATTATTTGCCCTAGGGCTGTGTCTATGTAATGCACTGGCTACTAATTCCTTACCACTACCTGACTCTCCATTAATGAGAACAGTGGCATGTGATCGGCTTAGGCGTCCAATAGCACGAAAGACTTCTTGCATGGCTGGTGCTTGACCAATGATTTCTGGTGTTTCTTCGAGCTCTACGGTCTCTACTTCTTGACGCAGTGTTT
>CAXIBZ010000312.1:0-1661 GCA_964022105.1 uncultured Methylophilaceae bacterium | reverse complement strand
ACATGCACCTGCATTCATTGAGTCGATTAAATCAACACCATTAAAGTTCAATGATATGGTGATTACTTCTGTAGCAGGACAAGAGATTGACCCTGTGGCGCTTCGTTGCGAGGCTCCTCTTGATGCGATTGAATTGGACAACCATGGCTATCACTATGGCTTTTTTGAGCGTGGTAATGATGTTTGGTTAGAAACCTTCGCTACGCTAAATCAACTTAGCATTCATACGTTGGCTTACTTCTGCGATGTTAATGGACCACAGTTTGATTTGAGCAAAATGGCTGAGTTCGCTAAGCATCATAATATCAAGTTGTGCAAAGTGTTATTACCGTTTAACCCCTGTGACTTTGCATTATGGGATGAATGGCAGTGGCGTATTTTTGATATGCGTCTTTCTCTCGCCCTAAGTCATACCCATCTAAATTCAAAATCGATGAAGTTTCTAAATGGAGGGCTAAACAATGCAACCATCCACTGATATAGCATGGCAAGGCTTTAGTCCATCTAGCTTAGTCAGCGCAGAGACAGAGCAAGTTTGGTCTGAAAAGCTGTTAGAACATTATCAAAAGTCGCTGCTATCACAGCCGGAAGCACAAAAATATTTAACATTAGGCTTAGGGCTTAATGACTCTGGCGTTTTAGATGAGTTTCGATTGGGTTTTTCAGATAGAACATTGGCTGAAATATTACCATTGCGTGACACGCCAGAAGGTGACATGGTACGAGGTTTTTATCAGCGATTACAGCTAGTAAAAGGTAGTGGTCATGAAACCTATCGCGGTATGATATTTGTGCCTATATTTGATGGAAATGGTGAGTTAATAGCAAGCTTTGGTCAGCGTATTGCTCCTTATCCGTTAGCAGTTCGTGGTGATACCCATTATACGGTACAGCCTGATATCGAAGGACTGTTCTTTAATCATCAAGCGTTAGGTGCATCTAACCATGTTATTTTGTGCGAAACACCTTTTGATGTCATGAGTCTATATATCGCTCAGATTCAAAACGCGATAGCGTTGTTGGACTTTAAATATTTCAACGAGGCGCATGTGAACCAATTGCTGGAAAATGGTATTGAAGCAATCACCATTGCATTTTCACGCACACCTGTTGGTGATAGATACTTTGCGCATGTGCGCAGAGAATTACAGCAAGTAGGCATTAAAGTGAATAAGCTTGATATGTTTACAGGTGAAAGCGTTAATAGCATCTGGGCTAAATCACTTCGCTTTAATATGTTGATAAAAGAGTTAAATGGACCTCAACTAAATAACGATATGTCATGTCCACGCATTTACCATTAATCCAAGCAATGGAGCAATACTTAGAGTATTGCCAATTAGAGGAGCAAAGCCAGCGCACAATTGAAGGTAAACGCTGTAACCTTCAATTGTTTGTTCGGTGGTATTTAGTGCATGTTGGTTTTAATGTATCTGACTTAACGCGTGAAGGAATTTTGGCGTTTATTAAGTTCCTTCACGGTTATCGAAATCCGCAAACCAAGCGCCTAATATGCAAAAGAACAAGACGTAATAAAATTACCGCTGTTCGTATATTTTGTCTGTATCTATATGAGAATGAATATTTAAAAGATAATTTGTCTGATAAAGTCAAAACCCCAAAAGCTGACAAAACAATCACCCAAGTCATATTGCAATCAG
>CAXIBZ010000311.1:0-1699 GCA_964022105.1 uncultured Methylophilaceae bacterium | reverse complement strand
GAAGATAGGGATATCACCAAACAACGCAATATGCTTTTGTTTTGCATATTCTTTTAACGTGTTCCATTGTGTAAAAAATAAGTACTGATGAAACTTAACCTGCTCTATAGCAGGGGCATATTCCTGTGCAAACTGATCCAGTGCATCCTGATTACGATTTTTATAATCGTCCTCCCATTGACTCCAGGCCGCAAAGTGAAAAGTCTGCCTAAAACGGAATAGAGCGCATAATCTTCAAGCCAGCATTGATGCTCTGCACAAAAAGCAACGAACGCATCAAGCGCCCCCTCTTTGACGAAATGACTATGCGCCACATTGAGTGCTTGATGATGGCCTAATGCAATATCTGAGTCCGTAATTAACCCTTGCTGAACCAACGCTTGCAAACAAATAAATGCTGTATTGCCAGCATGTGCCGAAATACACTGATAAGGAGAATTATCTGCATGTGGCATGTTGATTGGTAAGGTCTGCCAAATCGATGCGCCAGTTACTGATAAAAAGTCTACAAAACGGTAAGCATCTGATCCTAGCTTTCCAGATGGTAATGAACTGATGTGGAGTAATACACCTGCTTTTCGTTTACTTTGATCATCAGGCATCTTGACCTCTGCGCATTGTTCCTGCGTTTTCAGCGTTGCCACCACCTTGACTGATTTCCTTATATAGGTCTTTAGGAACATTTTGTCCTAATAACTCATATAAATTAATCAAATTTCGCCTATATAATTGATCAAAACTTTTTACACTATCGGAAGCGTTATAATCGCCGAACCACCAGAACCAATCAGAACCTTCACATATGGCTAGTTGTCGTTCGCATGCGGCTTTTTTTTCAGAATCAAGCGTATGAATAATCTGATCGTAAACTTTTTTTGCTTCGCACAGCAAATCCCATGCGGCATTTTTGTCTTTACTGCCTATCCAGGTACTAAACGTGCCATATACCCAACTACCAGCAGCCACTTGCGGCAAAACTGAGGCTTTGGGAAAATCACCTGATTTTTTCAAAGAAACAATGTCGCTGAAAGTGGACATTGTTATATGAGGGTGATCCGTTAATGCAGCATATAGCTCTTTTAAGAAATAATATCCATTATAAGGGTAATATTCCCAAGCATTTTCACCATCTAATATCACGCTTACAACTTGCGATTTCTTTGGATTTGACCGATAAATATTTTCCAAATTTTTCATAAAGTCTTCAACTGCATGTGTTGAATGCATTTTGGAATATTCAAATCCAATTTTATCCGACAGTTCATCGTCTCTAAAAAAACAAATAATGTCATCTTTACCATTGGTAATTTTATACGGCTGGTATAAATAATTATTTTTATTATTGACATCCATTCCGCATTTGAGTAAGCTATGTGCTAATACCCCTTGACCCGTTGCGGCCCAATCCACCCCATGCTCTGCGAGCAATGATAATGCAGCGTGAGAAACAGCCCCTTCAGCAGGCCACATTCCTTTCGGTTTTTCGCCAAATACTAGTTCATGATAGGCTTCTGCAGACTTAATATGCGCTCGGGAGCGTTCAACACCTCCTGCATAGTGTTTGTGCTCAGGAAGCGGGGCGTCTGGCATTGCATCTAAGGTCGATGTAAAGTCAATTAGCAATGGCAAGATTGGGTGATAATAAGGTGTCGTAGAAATTTCAATTTGGCCATCTTCCATCAAAACCTTATAACGAGGG
>CAXIBZ010000310.1:0-1739 GCA_964022105.1 uncultured Methylophilaceae bacterium | reverse complement strand
GCCGATACGGTCATTACCAATGCGTTGATTGTCGATCACTGGGGAATCGTAAAAGCTGACGTTGGTATCAAAAATGGTTACATATCTGCAATCGGCAAAGCAGGCAACCCTGATATACAGCCGAATGTAGATATACCTATTGGCGGCGGCACAGAAGTGATTGCTGGTGAGGGGATGATTCTCACTGCAGGTGGGATTGATGCGCATATCCACTTTATTTGTCCACAGCAAATTGAGGAAGCTTTGATGTCGGGCGTGACAACGATGATGGGTGGTGGTACAGGGCCTGCTACAGGCACATTTGCAACCACTTGTACGCCCGGCCCATGGCATATCCACAAAATGCTACAGTCTGCAGATGCCTTTCCGATGAATTTAGGCTTTTTAGGTAAAGGCAATGTTAGTTTACCTGAGCCATTGCGTGAACAGGTTGAAGCCGGTGTCGTTGGCTTAAAACTGCATGAAGATTGGGGAACAACGCCTGCTGCCATTGATAACTGCTTAAGTATTGCGGAAGAAATGGATGTGCAAGTAGCAATACACACCGATACGCTCAATGAGTCAGGGTTTGTCGAAACAACGCTTGGGGCTTTTAAAAATAGAACCATTCATACATTCCATACAGAAGGTGCTGGTGGTGGGCATGCACCAGATATTATTAAAGCGGCTGGACATCCCAACGTATTACCATCTTCTACCAATCCAACCCGTCCATTTACAGTGAATACCATTGATGAACACTTGGATATGCTGATGGTTTGCCATCACTTAGACCCAGCGATTGCAGAGGATGTTGCATTTGCCGAGAGTCGCATTCGTCAGGAGACCATCGCAGCAGAAGATATTTTGCATGATTTGGGCGCTTTCTCCATGATGTCATCTGACTCACAGGCGATGGGGCGCGTAGGTGAAGTGATTATTCGAACATGGCAAACAGCCCACAAAATGAAAGTGCAACGTGGCCCGTTAGCAGAAGACTCAGCGCGAAATGATAATTTTAGAGTGAAACGGTATATTGCTAAGTACACCATCAATCCAGCATTGACACATGGCATATCGCATGTGGTTGGTTCGATAGAAGTCGGCAAATTGGCTGACCTAGTGCTTTGGCGTCCTGCCTTTTTTGGTGTTAAGCCTTCCACGATTTTAAAGGGCGGTATGATAGCGGCAGCTGCTATGGGTGATCCAAACGCATCTATTCCAACACCACAGCCTGTGCATTACCGAAATATGTTTGGTGCCTATGGCGGCGCATTGAAAACTTCAGTGACTTTTGTGTCACAAGCAGCACTCAATAACCCTGAAGTGATGGCGCTAGGTCTGCAAAAACCATTGTTAGCTGTAAAGGGCACACGTGATGTAAAGAAAAAAGACATGATTCACAATAGTTGGATGCCCAATATTGAGGTGGATCCTGAAACGTACGAAGTATTGGCAGATGGAATGAGCCTAGTCTGTGAGCCAGCGTCAATTTTACCGATGGCACAACGGTACTTCTTATTTTAGTTACCACATATGATTAATATTACACAGCGCATCAAATCACAACAGCAGGTTGACGACTATATTGAGCTGCCTTTTGATCGTAGGCAAAAAAGTCGCTTGCGCGTTAAAACAAAATCTGGATTAGATGCTGCACTGTTTCTAGAACGTGGACATATATTGCGTGGTGGAGATTGTTTGCAGTCAGAAAATGGCCTAGTTATTCAGGTAATTGCAGCACAAGAGCCTGTATACGA
>CAXIBZ010000309.1:0-1754 GCA_964022105.1 uncultured Methylophilaceae bacterium | reverse complement strand
CCTTGATTTCAACGATGGCAGGTACTGCATTCGATACATGCCCAAAAAACTCAAGTGCTACAGTACGCACATGTTTAGGCATGCGATGTAATATAAAAGTAGCTGATGTAATTAAACCGTCACAACCCTCTTTTTGCACCCCAGGTAAACCGGACAAAAATTTATCAGTAACATCCTTCCCTAATCCAACCTTACGAAAGCTTGGCCCCGGAATTTCAATAATTTCTGGCTCAGCAATCAGGTTTTTTCTATCAGCGTCATACCGACTAATCTTAAATCGAGCCATATCGATATCATGAATTTTGCCTAAGTTATGATCTAACCGCTCAATCTCCATCCAAGTTGCATCCGGTGTTACCATCCGCCACGAAACAAGATTATCAAGTGCTGTACCCCATAACACAGCTTTTTTACCACCGGCATTCACCGCTACATTACCACCAATACAGCAAGCATCGGCAGAAGTCGGATCACAAGCAAACTCTAAACCAGCCTCAGAAGCTGCTTCCATCGCCCTGCGCGTTACTACTCCAGCGCCACACTCTATCGTTGGTACTTGATGCGCCACCCCTGGCAACGTGCGCATTTGCACGCCAGTGTGCTGATCTAATTTTTCAGTATTAATTACAGCTGACAATGGCGTTAATGGCACGGCACCACCTGTATAGCCTGTGCCTCCCCCTCTAGGGATAACCGTTAGGCCAAGCTCTATACAAATGCGCACCAAATGCGCTATTTCTGCCTCGGTATCTGGGTTTAATACAACAAATGGATATTCCACCCGCCAATCTGTTGCATCTGTAACATGCGAAACTCTTGCTAGTCCGTCAAACTGAATATTATCTTTACGCGTGAACTTAAGAAGCTTGTTGAGCGCCTTCTTACGCAGGTCGTATGTTTGTCTAAAATCATCAGCAAACTTATCTATTGCCTTTTTAGTCGCAGCCACTAATTTTTCAACTTTATGATTGCCACTTCGACGCTCGTCAATAGCAGAAACGCGGTGATTAAGTGCCTCAATTAAGGATGCACGGCGCTTTGGATTATCAAGAAGGTCATCTTGTAAATAAGGGTTACGACTGACAACCCACATATCACCCAATACTTCAAATAGCATGCGCGCACTTCGACCTGTCCTCCGCTCCTCTCTTAGAGCGTGTAGCAAGTCCCACATCTCCTCTCCTAGGAACCGTATAACGATTTCTCGGTCTGAAAAAGAAGTATAGTTATATGGAATCTCGCGAAGACGCGTTGGCGTGTTTGGGTTAGCCTTGAGTAATTCAGCTGATATAGGTGCGTTCATTCAATGATTTTTTAAATAAAAGCAGATTATATCATGCGGATTTTCCTACAAAAACTACAAACGTGTTGTGGTTAATAGCACAACGAATGAATAAATACAGTTACAATATCTTATGCTGAATATTAAAAAACCAATCCTGACATTATTGCTGCTACTAGCCATAGGCGTCATAAGCCTTAGTTTCTACAAAATGTCCCAAAAACACAAAATCGCACATGCAGAATTTACGACCATTAAAGGTGAGAAAATCAGCATGCAGTCACTCAAAGGTAAAGTTGTGCTCATTAACTTTTGGGCTACTGATTGTCGCAACTGTGTAAAAGAAATGCCTGATCTAATCAAAACCTACCATCAATATCAAGATCAAGGGCTGGAGATTATTGCTGTTGCTATGCCATATGATCCGCCTCTCCAAGTGGTCAATTATGCAACCCAAAAACAACTGCCTTTT
>CAXIBZ010000308.1:0-1769 GCA_964022105.1 uncultured Methylophilaceae bacterium | reverse complement strand
TGATTGTGCCGATTAATAAAAAATATCCAATCAAAGAGTTAATGGCTGCATGTAATCGCTATTTGGAAAAAGCACCACGTGATTTTGTGACGTTTGAGTATGTGATGTTAGATGGTATCAATGATACCGTTGAAAATGCACACCAGTTACTAGATGTGATTAAAGATGTGCCATGTAAGTTGAATTTGATTCCATTTAACCCTTTCCCAAACAGTGGTTATGCCACATCAAAACCTAGCCATATACGCGTTTTTCGTGATATTTTAATGGCCGCTGGCTATGTTGTTACCGTTAGAAAAACCAGAGGTGATGATATCGACGCAGCATGTGGTCAATTAGCTGGTAAAGTCTTGGACAAAACGCAGCGCAGTGCTAAATATGTTCCTATTGAGGTGGCGCAATGAAATTAAACATTAAAAATCCGATCGTTCTGACTATTGTTTGCTTGTTAGTGGCCTGTGCAAATAACGCTCCTCGTACAAGTGCTGGCTCAAATCAAGAGGATAGCCGCGCTCTGGCAAGTGCCAAAGCACACACCAATCTTGGGGCTGCATACTTACAGCAAAACAAGTTGGAAATCGCACTGGATGAATTTACACAAGCAATACAAATCATGCCCTCTTATGCAATGGCGTACAATGGGCTAGCAATGGTGAGAGCGGCGCTTAGACAAGACGATGAGGCCGAATATAATTTTAAAAAATCAATTGAATTAGACACATCTATTTCAGGAACACATAATAATTATGGTACTTTTTTATGTGACCGTGGCCGCTATGACGAATCAATAACTCAATTTTTAGAAGCAGTAAAGAACCCCTTATATACAACGCCCAATCTTGCTTACGCCAATGCAGGTATTTGCGCTGAGCGGGGGGGGGATATAGTGAGTGCTGAGAAATATTTGAGAAAAGCATTGCAAATTCAGCCACTCACGCACTCTGCAGCGCATCGGTTAGCTGAAATTCAGTTTAAACGCGGAGAAGTTGTTGCAGCCAAAAAAACGTTACAAAACGCTTTGGTTGCTTCACCCAATGCCGAGATATTATGGTTAGGTGTTCAAATAGCGCGATCGCTTGGCAACAAAAACGATGAAGCAAGTTATGCTTTAGAGCTACGGAGGCGTTTCCCAGAGGCTAAGGAAACACAATTGTTGCTAAAGCAGTACGCGGTTGATTAGTCAATCTTTAAACGATTAAGGATTTGAAATGGCAAGAAAGCCTAGAAAGAACGAATCAGTAGAATCAAATGACATCGGCGTTGACAAAAACACAATATCAACTGGTGCAGATGCGCAGACAGTAGATGAGTATGTCTTGCCTGTGGCAGAACAGAAAAAGCCAAAAACAAACTGTGGCGGCGCTTTAAATGCCGCCCGCGAAGCACAAGGCCTGTCAGTTCAGGATGTGGCTAAGCAGCTGCGGTTAGGTGTCAAACAAATTGAAGCGTTAGAAGCGGATGATTTTGCAGCGTTGCCAGAAGCAACAATTGTCAAAGGTTTTATTAGAAATTATGCAAAACTGCTGAAGATACCATCTGAACCCTTAGTCGCGGCTTATAATGAGATGAAGCCAGAAAAGGCGCAGCACGCTTACACACTACATCCAGGTATTAACATGAAAATATCTGAGAGTAACAAACCAGACGTCGGACGCTACTTTATTTTGACCTTTATTATTTTAGTTTTGGCAGCTGTTTGGTTTTTCTATCAGAACTATGTACAAAAACCCAACCCTGTTAACCCAATTCCAGAAATCGTTGAGGCACTA
>CAXIBZ010000307.1:0-1812 GCA_964022105.1 uncultured Methylophilaceae bacterium | reverse complement strand
CATAAGCTTAGTTTAATTATAGCTTGTGGCGTACACTAAAGTTTGAGATAGTCTTAAAACAATGAAAAAGTAGTAAAGTAATCATGCGAACACGTATAAAAATTTGTGGCATCACCCGAGTTGAGGACGCAATTTCTGCAGCAGAGCAGGGAGTTGATGCTATTGGCTTGGTATTTTATCCATTCAGTCCAAGGTCTGTATCGATTGCGCAAGCTAAAGTAATTGCTGACGCATTACCTCCATTTGTAAGTATAGTTGCCTTATTTGTGAACCCAACGAGCGCTGAAGTAAAGCAGGTGTTAACGTCTGTCCGTATTGATTTATTGCAATTTCATGGTGACGAAGAAGAAGCGGCATGTGTGCAATACGGATTGCCATATTTAAAGGCAATTCGAGTTAAATCAGGTACAAATTTGATACAATATGCCCAAGACTTTGCCAGCGCTAAAGCTTTGTTGCTGGATACCTACTCTGATGCTGCATTGGGTGGAACTGGAGAAACATTTGATTGGAAGGTTATTCCGAAAAAAATGCCGAAACCTATCATTCTTGCTGGTGGTCTTAATGCTGGAAATGTCTGGCAAGCAATAGAGCAGGTAGAACCGTACGCTGTTGATGTAAGCGGTGGCATTGAGCAAAGTAAGGGTATTAAAGACCCAGTAAAGATTGCAGAGTTTGTTTCAGCAGTTAACGGCTGTTGATGTGTTTTGATAAAATAAAAGTTGCGTTGATATGCATTGCGCGAATGTCGACAACGAGGAGTAAGTATGCAGTTATATGATATGCCAGATGAGCGAGGTCATTTTGGTCAGTTTGGCGGCTCTTTTGTGGCTGAAACATTGGTTGAGGCACTTGAAGAATTACGAGTAATGTATGAGAAATATCGACATGACCCTACATTCTTGGCTGAATATGCTTACGATTTAAAACATTTTGTTGGACGACCAAGTCCAATTTATCATGCACAACGTTGGTCTGATAAGGTAGGTGGTGCACAAATTTATCTAAAACGCGAAGATTTAAATCATACTGGCGCGCACAAAGTAAACAATACAATTGGTCAAGCTTTACTTGCTAAACGGATGGGTAAGCCAAGAGTGATTGCTGAGACTGGCGCCGGTCAACATGGCGTGGCAACAGCAACCATAGCTGCGCGACTAGGTCTAGAGTGTGTTGTTTACATGGGTAGTGAAGATGTTAAACGACAGGCGCCAAATGTTTTTAGAATGAAATTGCTTGGTGCTACTGTTGTACCAGTTGAAAGTGGATCCAAAACGCTAAAAGATGCATTAAATGAAGCGATGCGAGATTGGGTCACTAATATTTCTAATACTTTCTATATCATCGGTACAGTGGCTGGTCCGCATCCATACCCAATGATGGTAAGAGATTTTCAAGCTGTGATTGGTACAGAAGCAAAAATCCAGATGCAAGAAATGGTTGGGCGTCAGCCTGATGCCGTTGTTGCTTGTGTCGGTGGTGGTTCCAATGCAATGGGTATTTTCTATCCCTATATTGATGTGCCTAATGTGCGTCTTGTAGGCGTTGAGGCTGCTGGCCATGGACTAGAGACGGGCGCCCATGCTGCGCCACTCAGTACAAACAGTGCAGTAGGTGTCTTGCATGGTAACAGAACCTATCTAATGCAAGATGCAGATGGTAATATCATTGAGACACATTCAATATCAGCTGGCTTGGATTATCCTGGTGTAGGACCTGAGCATGCATGGTTGAAAGATATCAAACGTGCAGAATATGTAGGCATTACTGATGACGAAGCAATGACTGCATTTCACAGCTTATGTAGAACAG
>CAXIBZ010000306.1:0-1850 GCA_964022105.1 uncultured Methylophilaceae bacterium | reverse complement strand
TGCCGCCTTGACGAAGCCGGGCAGTATTTATTGAAGACCGCTATTACAAAAATGAGCTTATCTGCTAGAGCTTATCATCGCATTCTAAAATTAGCCCGTACGATTGCCGATGTAGCTAATGAAGCGAATATACAGCCCACCCATGTTGCCGAGGCATTACAGTATCGTCAGCAGTGACTGTTAGATTGTGCGATGTTAGATTGTATAGTGTTGCATGTTAAAATGCATGATTATTCATTTTAGCAACAGACTATGAGCCAAATTAAAGAGTCCCCCATCGAAAGACAACTGCAAGCATTGCTGGAGCAGCGCATTCTGATTTTGGATGGCGCGATGGGCACAATGATTCAGCAATACAAATTGACTGAGGTTGATTACCGCGGAGAACGCTTTGTGGATTTTAAAGCGCCTGTGGGTCAGCGCGAGTTATTTGTAAAAGGCAATAATGAGTTGCTATCACTGACACAGCCACAGATTATTCAAGAAATTCATGAAAAATATCTGGAAGCGGGCGCAGATATTATCGAAACCAACACCTTCGGTGCAACCAGTGTTGCCCAGGACGATTATCATATGGCTGCGCTAGTCTATGAAATGAATGTTGCGTCTGCCAAGCTTGCTAAGAACGCATGTGATAAATATAGTACAGCGGACAAACCCAGATTTGTGGCAGGGACCTTGGGCCCAACGCCCAAAACAGCAAGTATCTCACCTGATGTAAATGACCCAGCAGCACGAAATATTACATTTGATGAATTAGTAGAAGCCTATTTAGAGCAAACACGTGCACTGGTAGAAGGTGGTGTCGATATATTAATGGTCGAAACTATTTTTGACACACTTAACTGCAAGGCAGCATTATTTGCAATTGATACCTTTTTTGAAGAGGTTGGCTATAAGCTACCGCTAATGATTTCAGGCACAGTGACCGATGCTTCTGGGCGAATATTGTCTGGACAAACGGTCACCGCTTTTTGGCATTCTGTTCGTCATGCAAAACCGCTGACAATTGGCTTAAATTGTGCACTTGGCGCGACCTTAATGCGCCCATATGTCGAAGAGCTTTCTAAAATTGCAGATACGCACGTTTGTATTTATCCAAACGCTGGTTTACCAAACCCGATGAGTGATACGGGTTTTGATGAAACACCTGACGTGACATCCAGTTTAGTGAAAGAGTTTGCGCAAAGTGGCTTTATTAATATTGCTGGTGGTTGCTGTGGTACAACGCCGCCGCATATCCATGCGATCTACAATGCGATTAAAGATTTGCCGCCGAGGAAAATTCCTGAATTTGAGCCTGTTACCAAGTTGGCGGGTTTAGAGCCATTTATCATTGATGAAAATTCTTTATATGTGAACGTGGGTGAGCGGACAAATGTGACTGGGTCAAAAGCATTTGCACGTCTTATTATTAACGAGCAGTATGAAGAAGCCCTTAGTGTAGCACGGCAACAGGTCGAAAATGGTGCACAAATCATCGATATCAATATGGATGAAGGAATGTTGGATGCTGTGAAGGCAATGACACACTTTCTCAATCTAATTGCATCTGAGCCTGACATTGCACGAGTGCCAATCATGCTCGACTCATCAAAGTGGGAAGTGCTGGAAGCAGGGCTTAAATGTGTGCAAGGTAAGGCAATTGTAAACTCTATTTCTATGAAGGAAGGTGAAGAAGAGTTTCTACGCCAAGCTAAATTATGTCGCCGTTATGGTGCTGCAGTCATCGTGATGGCGTTTGATGAAAAAGGGCAAGCGGATACATTTGAACGAAAAACTGAAATCAGCAAGCGTGCTTATGATTTATTAGTTGCACATGGGTTTCCACCAGAAGATATTATTTTTGA
>CAXIBZ010000305.1:0-1864 GCA_964022105.1 uncultured Methylophilaceae bacterium | reverse complement strand
CAAAATAGCCCCTATTTTCTTTAACACGGCAGAAGATTCAGGTGCTTTTCCTATCGAGTGTAATGTTGATAAGATGAATACCGGTGACGTGATTACGATTAAGCCTTATGAAGGAAAAATCTTAAATGAGTCTGGTAGCGTCATTGCCGAGTTTAAAATGAACCCAGTGACGATTGCGGATGAAGTGCGTGCCGGTGGTCGTATTCCACTGATTATTGGCAGAGGACTGACTGCAAACGCATGTAAAGCACTAGGCCTGCCCGACAATAAACTCTTTATTCAATCAATTCCAGCAAAAGATACTGGAAAAGGCTTTACACTTGCGCAAAAAATGGTTGGGCGCGCTTGTGGTTTACCTGAAGGCCAAGGTGTGCGTGCAGGGACTTATTGTGAGCCAAAAGCAACAACAGTTGGGTCACAGGATACAACAGGCGGTATGACGCGAGACGAGCTTAAAGAGCTGGCTTGTTTAGGTTTTAGTAGTGATTTAGTGATGCAAAGCTTTTGCCACACTGCAGCTTATCCAAAACCTGTTGATATTAATTTGCAACATACTTTACCAGAGTTTATTTCAAGTCGAGGTGGGGTAACGCTAAAGCCAGGTGATGGCATTATTCACTCTTGGCTAAACCGTATGATTTTACCAGACACAGTAGGGACCGGTGGCGATTCACATACACGCTTCCCGATTGGTATCTCATTTCCAGCGGGTTCTGGTTTAGTTGCGTTTGCCGCAGCAACAGGCGCGATGCCACTAGATATGCCAGAATCTGTGCTGGTGCGATTTAAAGGTGAAATGCAGCCTGGGATTACACTCCGTGATTTAGTTAATGCGATTCCCTATGCAGCAATTCAAGAAGGCACATTAACAGTTGCTAAACAAGGTAAGAAAAATATTTTTAATGGCCGTGTTTTAGAGATTGAAGGCCTGCCTGATTTAAAAGTTGAGCAAGCATTCGAACTTTCTGATGCATCTGCTGAGCGTTCAGCTAATGGTTGTACTGTGCAATTAGGTGAAGAACCTGTTAAAGAGTTTCTAAGATCAAATGTTGTGTTACTGCAAAATATGATTGATAGTGGCTATCAAGATGCACGCACATTACAGCGCCGTATTGAAAGTATGCAAGCATGGTTAGCAGCGCCTAAATTAATGAAAGCAGATGCTGATGCAGAATATGCACATGTGATTGAAATCGACTTAGCAACGATTACGGAACCATTGGTAGCTTGTCCGAATGATCCAGATGATGTTAAAAAACTATCAGAGGTGCAAGGCGATAAGATTGATGAGGTTTTCATTGGTAGTTGTATGACCAATATTGGCCATTATCGTGCAGCAGCCAAAGTACTAGATGGCTTGGGCAATATCCCAACCCGTTTATGGATTGCACCGCCAACACGCATGGATGAAGCGCAGCTCAGAGATGAAGGTGTTTACTCGGTGTTTGGTAAAGCAGGAGCAAGAACTGAAGTGCCTGGCTGTTCACTTTGCATGGGTAATCAAGCGCGAGTGGAAGATAAGGCTACTGTATTCTCGACTTCAACGCGTAACTTTGATAACCGCATGGGTCGTGATGCACGTGTTTATCTTGGTTCAGCGGAGCTTGCAGCCGTCTGTGCAAAATTAGGACGTATGCCAACACCAGCTGAGTATCTAGATACGGTTGGAGACAAGTTGGCCGATGTAGATAGTATTTACAAATATCTTAACTTTGATCAAATGACAGAATATAAAGCAGCATTAGCTACGTTAGCGAGCGGTAAAAAAGTCATTCCAATTACTGAAACTGCACAATAATCATCCTTGTAAAAAATAAAAGCCGCATTTGCGGCTTTTATTTTTTAGACTATACCACTATACCTA
>CAXIBZ010000304.1:0-1865 GCA_964022105.1 uncultured Methylophilaceae bacterium | reverse complement strand
TCTACACCCTCAATGCCTGAAGGAGCGACGGCATTCACATCGGCCATTACTTTTAATGATGTTGAACCTGAGTAGTGCTTGGTTTCTAATACTCGTACACCAATAGGGGCTGCTGTAATAACAACTGTTGCTAGATTAAGCACTTTTATTTTAGCCTCATCACTGGCACCGTCTAACACTTCAAAGGTGAAACCGTATTTTTCTTTTAACATATCAGCATGTGCTTGCATTTTGTCTACACCATCATGTGCAACTAGCTTCACGCTTGCACCTTGCCCTGCTGCGATTAAAGCGGAAGTAGAACCAACGGTACCACTTGCACCAAAAATAGCCACTGTTTGCTTAGCTAGGGCGTCGTGGCTGGATGATAAATGTTGGCTGATTTTAGCAAGCAATGCACCACTCGTCGTAAATGCACCTGATGGGTCTGTCATCGTTGAAACTGCAAATGGAGAAAACATAGCGCCTTTCGCCGTGTTTTGCATATCAATCGCCAAACTGACATCACGACCACCAAAAAACAGCGCTTCTCGTTTTACACCACTAGTAGTACGCGAAAAAATTGCATCTTGCGTTAATGCTGTTATTTCATCCAAGCTTACTGATGTATATGGCATGATTTTGTCAAACCCTGCATCATATGCCATATTCACGTCAAATGGACTTGCGTTACTGGCTGCCGTAATGAGATGTAATATCGAAACTTTTTCCATATAGATACCTTTAACCTTATCAATTAGTTTATATTCAACGATGCACTTGTATCAATGACCATACTTTAATATCAACTTGAACAAATTAATTGCACAAATAACCATGGAATTAAGGGCTAATTCAGCTATTTTTAATGATTGCACCGATATTCCTTGCTCTACATATTAACCAACCCAGTTCTTTTTGGCTAAACCTTGATTGCAACTTTAATAAATGCTGTTTTGCTATAGATTCACTCTCAAAAATTGCAAAGCCAGTGGGGCCCCATGAGCTCTGACCTAAGCAAGAAATGTCCTGTTTTGATAAATATGTGATTACCTGAGTAACTGATTGACTAGCATATCGACCACCCTGTGCAGGTGCAAAGTAATCGCCTGTGTAAGCTTGTAAAGTTGATATTGCATCGCCAAACACTTTCAAATTATTTTCTTTAAGCGCTGGTAACGCCCGCATAAGTATTTGATAGTTAACCTTATATGTTTCTTCAATATCTGCCGCTTGCAGTTTTGCAAATGCCTTTTTTTCCTCATCCCCATGCAAGCCTTCATGCGCATGATCAAAAATCAATAATATGCGCCACTCTGAGGGAAAAGGTTGCTGCAAAATGATTTGGGGTATGACTGTTTGCTCTCCTCGCCCACCATCTATCACCAGTCCTCCATTAGCAAAGGTGCCAATCCCGATTCCTGACCGCAACCCCCTCTTTGTAAGGCATGCAATATCAGACGAAGTAGTGTTGAGATTAAATAATCTAGAGATACCTGCACCGACAGCTAGGGCCATTTGCGTGCCAGAACCCAACCCAAAATGTCGAGGAATTTCGCGATGCACTTTGATACTAACTTGTTTTTTAATACTAAAGTGATCTAGGATTGATTGTTTATATTTATTGACGTATGCTGGTACTAATTTGTCATCAAAGACATCATGCCCAATCGCCATCTCAAGTAAGGTGTCAGGCATATCCAAGCCCAAGCCTACACTTCCAAAGCGCCGACCTTGCGTAGCGTTTAAATCCAAAAAGCCCATGTGCAATCTTGCAAAGGCATTAACGAAGACCTTTTGAGCTTGTTGTGATTGTTTGATGACCATTTTTTCGTTGTTTACCATACAACTTGTTGACTCAGGCATTATAGCGAGTTGTTTATAGC
>CAXIBZ010000303.1:0-1877 GCA_964022105.1 uncultured Methylophilaceae bacterium | reverse complement strand
AATAAAGAACCCAGCTAAGGCTGGGTTTTTTATTGCCTATAGTATTCATCAATTTAATACCTATGGTTTAAAATAGGATCATGGATCACCGAATACCCGTTACCCTACTCACAGGCTTTTTAGGCTCAGGCAAGACTACTTTACTGAACAAGCTACTCTCTCATACTGCCATGAAGAATACAGCTGTGATTATTAATGAGCTGGGCGAGGAAGGTTTGGATCATATCTTGGCACAAAATGTAGACAGTAGTTATGTGGCCGAAAATGCTGTGTTGTTACAAAACGGTTGCCTATGTTGTACGCTGAGCAATGAACTTGCAGATACTATGCGTGATTTATATTTTAAGCGCTCAATGGAGGCGATTCCGCAGTTTAGCCGTTTGGTGATTGAAACGACTGGTATGGCAGACCCTGGACCGATTATGGCGAACTTGATGAATGAGCCTGTGATTGAGTCGGTTTATCGCTTAGACGCGGTGGTTGTGACCATTGATGCGATGTATGGCGTACAACAATTGGCAGAACATGGCGAAGCGCGTAAACAAGCGGCGGTGGCGGATGTTCTGCTGCTGACGAAAACCGATATTGCCACTCCAGAACAAACCAATACACTTAAAGAAAAGCTGATTGGCATTAATCCTGGTGCAACCCAGCATAAAGTGGTAAACGGTGAAATTGAGCCTGATTTTATTATTGATGTGGGATTATTTGATACGACTGGCAAACGCGCTCAACCTGAGCGTTGGTTACGTGCCCCAGTAAAACCTACAAGTAATTTAGGTGGCAAGTTACCCGTGGCGCATCAAGATGAAATTAGTAGTTTTACCGTGACTTTGCCCACTGGCATTAGTTGGAAAAGCTTTAAACCTGTGTTGCTTAAACTGTGCCAAACGCATGGCGAGCAATTGCTGCGTTTAAAAGGCATATTGCATGTTATAGATCAACCACATCCAATTGCAATTCATGCTGTGCATTTTACACCCTACCCTGCAACTTTACTGGCTGATTGGCTGGAGGACCAGCCGCAGAGTCGTGTAGTTTGTATTGGTAAAAATTTGGATGAAGATGCAATTCGTAAGCTATTGACTCAAATATAGAACAAGCTTAATTGTCTGTTGTCATAGTAATATGAAGAATCAATATATCACACGAATCATAATAGCTTTGTTGGGTTTTAGCTCCTTAGCACTGATGGGTTGCTCGTCATCACAAGTTACAAAAAAGCAGCTTGTTTATAGATGTGAGCGTGGTACTGTTCTTGATGTAACCATTATTGAAAGAGTCTACCCTACTTCACTTAAAGGCAGACACAGCAAAATTAGAAATCTATCTCAGGCAACAGCTGCTATTGTGAGCATCAATGGAGCGCAAGCGGTTACCTTACCTGCTGTAGAAGTTGCTTCTGGATTTGAATATAGCAATGGTCACTATTCGCTCCGTGGTAAAGACAACGAAGCGATTTGGACTGTTGGCAATATGACGGCTGAACACTGTATTGCTGATTAAACAATCTCGCTCCATACTTTTTCTAAACGTTTAGTGGATATTGGAAACGGCGTTTTCAGTTCCTGCGCAAATAGCGAAACTCGCAGCTCTTCAATCAACCATCGGAAGCGTTGCAAATCTAGCGAGACGTCACCTAATTTGCTTTGTTTTTCCACCTCGGCTTGCCATTTATCCCAAAAAACACCAACACTAGCAGCATGTTTACCATCTCTATCTGGGTTACTTGGTTGCTTTTCAATTCTTAGCCTTAACGCTTTCAGATAACGCGGTAAATGTTGCAACTGCTCCCAAGGTGTTTGGTTAAAGCAGCCTTTGTAAAGCAAACTTTGAATCTGGCTTTCTATATCTTTGCTTAATCGATTCGCTCTGGC
>CAXIBZ010000302.1:0-1948 GCA_964022105.1 uncultured Methylophilaceae bacterium | reverse complement strand
CTCATAAACATATGTTTTCCCTGGCTCAATTGCAGGCTGGGTAAGACCGCTAACACCATCCATACCGCAGGGTAATATCATGCCGTGCCAATGGATGCTGGTTCTTTCGGGTAGCTGATTTGTTACAAATATCCGTACATGATCACCTTCTACCACTTCAATGGTTGGGCCAGGACTTTGTCCGTTATATCCCCATAGATAGGCAATCATGCCTGGTGCAATTTCTCTTTTCACAGGTTCTGCCACTAAGTGAAATTCTTTTACGTTATTATTCATCCGCCAAGGCAAACTCCAGCCATTTAATGTAGTAACTGGCAGGTAGGGTCTACCAGTCTTGGGTACGAGTAGTGGCTGTGTTTGCGCATGGTCTGCGGTAACGAGTTCTGGAATAGCCGCCAGCGCTACTTTGTTTACTGCACTCAACGCAACGCCTGCACTCGAAAGTTGTATAAATTGTCTACGATTCATTGTGATAAGCCTCCTTCTAATGCGACGGGTGAGCCCACTAAAGCCATTTCTAAATCACTTTCTGCTTTCCAGAAGTCTTGGAGTGCCATCATGTATTGATTAACTGCTAATACCTGTTCGCGCGCTGTTTGCATTAACTCAAATGGGCTTATCAGCATGCCGTTATAGCGCAGTAGGCTTTCATCTAGGAGCCGTTTTCTTAAGGGAATGATTTGATCGCGATAACTTTGTGCAATCGTATAGCGCGAAGTGTAAAAATCATACTGTTGACGCACTTCAGAAGCGGCAATAATAGCCTGCTGTTTGGCTTCGTTTAACGCTTGCATATATTGTGCTTCTGCACGCTTGACTCTGGCAGTACCCCAATCAAAAAGTGGCAACTCAAAACTAATTTCTATCCCCTTTTTGGCAGGTTCACCACGACGCCCCTCTAAAACACGCGCAGGACCAAGTTCTAATACATTAATCAAGCGTGTTGATTTTGTTAGGCCTAGCTGTTTAGCTAATGCTATTGTGTTTAATTTAGTTTGTTGTAGATCCAGACGTTTGGCAAAATCATCAGCATTAATCTTTTTTAGGTCGTCTTGATTGCTTGGCAGATTGGGCAGCCTGGATGGTAACTTGAAATCATTTGGATTGGGTAACCCCAGTAATCTCGTTAACTTTTCTTTGGCTTGAATGCAGTCGTATTCTGCCTGTTGATAAGCAAGCGTATTTTCAATTAAAAAACTTTGCTCTCTGTCAGCTTGCATCTTGCTCCAGTTACCAGCTTGGTGCATGCGTGATGCCAGTTCACCTGATGCCTTCGCTGAGTGCATGACCTGCTCTAAATAATCCAATTTCTGATGCATGGCTAGTGCGTCAATATAGGCATTGCGCGTTTCTCTTGCCAGATTAAGGATGCTGAGTGCGACTTGGTTTTGTTGCAGTTTGAAACGTTGTTTTTCAATTTCTGTTGCTGTTGACATCGTGAACAATGCCATTAGGTTCATCGTAAAGACTTGCTCAATGGTATAGTCACCATCGTTTCTCGCATAAAGCATAGAAAAGCGTGGATTTGGCAACCGCCCAGCTTGTACGACATTCGACTCGTTAATTTGTAATTGATAAAAATCTGCTTGTAATTTGGCGTTATTAATGAGTGCGATTTGCACTGCATCATCTAGACTTAATGGGTTTGCCAAAAGTGATTCCACTTGCGCTGCATTTTCTTTAATCAGCGCATCTGAATTAGCCCATATTGGCTTTTGTTTAATATGTTGTTGTGTGGTGGCTTCTACTGCGCTAAAGCCACCATCAGAGCTGAACGTAGCACAGCTAGCTAGGCTGGAAATCAGCATAACTATTACTAACTTTGATAAATTGGCAACGTGTAAAAGTTGCATAAGGCACCCCTTGCATTGAAAACTAAAATCGATAGACGGACTTGTCCTAAGGATTTAATGCAATATGGGTGGTTTGATAGTAGTGGATAAGTGGT
>CAXIBZ010000301.1:0-1968 GCA_964022105.1 uncultured Methylophilaceae bacterium | reverse complement strand
AACAATTGCCCAACCTATGTCGCTCCACACACCAGCACTAGCTGTAAACTGTTGAAGTTGATGCTGCCATTCCAGTCCTAAAATAATACAAGCTATCCAAATGAGAGGGGCGCGATACGAACTACCAGGAATAATCTGATGACGATAGAGTAATGTAATATAAACAGCAAACGCAATTAACCAAGCTAGTGCACCATAGGATGCAAAAGGATGACTTTCTGAAAGCTCATGAAGTGTAACGAACCCCATCACAGGTAATAACAAGACACTTAATCTGGCTAAATAAGTCCACTGTAGGCGTTTACCTAATATTGGCAGTAGCAAACTTGTGACAGCAATAAATGTTAGTGCTGCATGTACTTCTACAGAGCCTGATAGGTAGTAATCAATAGCAGTGAAGCCAGCGCCAGTCCACCATAACCAGCCCCAAATAGCTAGTGCGTTGCACATCCATTTTAAAGCGTTACGGCGGTAATGATTCCAGAGTGCACCGCATGCCCAGCCAGCAATAGCTATCAATGCAACGCCGAGATACATGTTTTGATGTGTTATCGCATGGTGACCAGTTAAACCCCAACCAAATGCAAAGGCAGCAGCGCCTAAGAGCTGAAGTGCTAAGCCTGCAGCAGTTGGAAATAAACGATTTTGCTTGAGCCCTACCCACAACAAGCCCACGCCTTCTATCGCCCAAGCTGCTGAAGTCCATCGACCATCTAATGCCAGAGGAAGTGTGAGCGTAGCAAAGCCAATCCCTAATGCCAAAAAGCATTCGCCCAAAAACTGCAGCGTTTCTCTTTTGCAGGTTAAAATCCACCAAGCAAGCGCAATATAGAAAATGGCCAAGCCTAAAGCACTATAAGCCAATCCAAATTGAGAGTCCCTTAGTAATGCATATTGCAAACTAAAGCCAACGATCGGGGTGCCAAATACTAATGTTGCATCTACATAATCGCTGGCTTTTGTCGCTTGCCTATGTGCATACAGTACAGCAACTAAGGTAAATAATAAGAAATGAATAATCAAGAAAGGTTCAGTGGATGCAAAAAACGCAGGCTGATAATTTTTTGCACCCCATAGTGTGCCAATGATGAAGGTAAATACAAATCCTAAAACATTTAATGGTCGCCAGCTTTTATGATAGGCGATAAATACAATGGCCAAATTCAAAACAAGATAATAGCTAAATAAGCCAACATGACTTCCGCTGCCGCTAGACGTAAAGATAGGAGCTAAAAAACCACCAGTAAATCCTAATATCGCTAATGGCATTGCAGATTGCAAAACAGCGATGGCCGCTGATAAAAATGCAATTACAATCAGTAGGGCAAATGCTGCACTCGGCGGAATCAGTTGATACAATTTCATTGCTGCAAACACAGTAAGATAGAGAACGCCAATGCCGCCGCCTTGTAGTGCCCAAGCATACTGCTGACGCTTGCTCCGTAATCGCCAACCAAATACGAGCAGTCCAACGCCAAAAAGGGCGATACCTGCCATACGAAACTCGATAGGTACATTTGAGTTTTCTGCGACATATTTAATCAGAAAACTAATACCAATAAACAACACAATAATGCCAGAGCGAACCAGTGTATTCCCGCCGAATAACCAGTTTTTGGCATAATTAAAGGCACTATCTAATATATTTGGCGTTATTGGTATTGGTTTAGGGCTTTCATCTATAGCGTACTGATCTTCACTAGATTTGCTTGTGGTATGTGGTTCTAATGAGGCTTGCCTTTCTATTGTGTCTTGTGGAGGTTCGTTTTGCGCCTGTTCTTCTGCTTCAACATAAACAGTGGCAGCAGCGTTTGTGTCAGTTGCAGCAGTGGCCACTGTTTGTGTTTTCTCAATGGAACTTGACTTACTTTCCAGCACTGTTAATTGCGCTCGTATCCTGTCAACTTCGTTTTCTAATGCCTTTAATCTGGCTTCTCTGTCGCCTTTGGTAAACAAACCGATAAAACC
>CAXIBZ010000300.1:0-1969 GCA_964022105.1 uncultured Methylophilaceae bacterium | reverse complement strand
TTGAAACTAGCTGAAAAATATCCACATAATCCTGTGGAAGAGTATCCCATGTTGTTTCAGAGAATTTTGCAAAATACGATGCGTGATTTTTGGCGGCGCCAAAAAGTCCGTAACATTTGGACATCATTGTTGTCTTCGTTTGGCTCCAATAATGATGATGGAGAAAATCGAGATCCGTTGGATACGATTGATGTGGGTGATCCAGCACAAAATCCAGCAGAGCTGGTGCAAAACAGTCAAACACTACAAATCATTGAAAAATCACTGGCAAAATTGCCAGCACGTCAACGAGAAGCCTTTGTTCTGCGTTATTGGGAAGAGATGAGTGTTGCTGAAACAGCAGAATCTATGGGTTGCTCTGAAGGCAGTGTTAAAACACATTGTTCGCGAGCGTTGCACGCAATGGTAACGATGCTAGAGCAAGAAGGATTCAGTCGTAAGGAAATCGGAAATTTGGGGGTAGAGTCATGAGTAACGACAATACAATTGATCAAAATGTAGAGCGAGAGGAACAAGCTAAAAAACTTGTCGTCTTGCTAGACGAGAACGCGCAACGGCTCAGTATGCGCACATTAAAAAAGCTAGATGAAGGCAGAAATCGAGCAGTAAAAAGACATCAAGAACTACAAGGTGGAACTGTAAATGCCGATGGCACGCTCAGCAGTTTAACTAGTTGGGTAGATCATCATCGGGTTGCGTTTGCAGGTTTGATACTGTTTGCTATCATAGGGACTTTTATTGTCTTGCAGAATATCAATAATAACGAGACAAGTGACGCTTTTTTACTTGGTGCTGATTTACCACCTGAAGCTTTTGTCGATAGAGGTTTTGAACCATCACTTAATAAGCGCGCGAATTTATAAATGCGATTAAAAATAAAAAATAGATTGTATCAATTAGGGGAAGTTGAGTAGTAATGAAAAAGTTTTGCTTAATATTAGGCTTGATGTTTGCATTTCAGGGGCATGCACAATCAAGTGAAGATAATCTGGCAATGGCAGACATCGGGGCAATCAAAACATCGGTTGATGATGAGTCTTCAAACAAAAAATGGAGTCAGCTCACTGAGCAAGAGCAGCAAGTGTTGGCACCTTTAGCTGCAGAATGGGACACATTGAGACCGTGGCAACGAGAGAAAATGCTCGATATTGCTAAAGATTATCCCAAAATGGATGCAAAAAAACAGAAGCGTATACAAAATCGCCTTAATAGCTGGAGCAGAATGACCCCTTATGAACGTGAAAACGCGCGCAAGCGGTTTCAGCAGTTTCACAGCCTAAGCCCAGAAGAAAAGCAAGCGCTACGTAACAAATGGGCTGAACATCAAAAGCTACCAGAAAAAAAGCGTGAAAAACTACGCAAAGAGTCAGGTGAGTTGTATTACGACCCAGAACTGGATTAAATTGAAGCGGTAACAATATTCTAACTGCCCGTCATGTAATGATGACGGGCAATTTTTTACACGGTCATATCTTAATTTTATAGAGTAAGCAGGAATATTGAATGAATGAGCATGCTGGGCTTGTGAGGCGACTTGCAGCCTGTTTTTATGAGTTATTGAGTTTAATTGCTATTTGGTTCTTTTGTGCATTTGTTTTTGTAATGTTAGATGGCCAAATAGAAAGTGCAGCTGAGCGACTGTTATTACAAGTAGTATTATGGGTAGTGACTGGCGTCTACCTTGTTGCTTGTTGGGTTTAAACAGGACAAACATTAGCCGCGCAGGCTTGGAAAATTAAATTGGTGAATGCAGATAAAACACCACTGGCTTGTAAAACAGCGCTCATTAGATATGTATTAGCAACCGTTTCATTATTCTGTTTTGGTTTGGGCTTTTTATGGGCAGTTGTTGATAAAGAGCATTTATTTTTACATGATCGATTGGCCAACACGCGGCTAATCAAAATGCCAGATAAATAATAAGCATGGCTAACGTCTTTCAATCACCATAATCATCGCTAAGCCAGCA
>CAXIBZ010000299.1:0-2021 GCA_964022105.1 uncultured Methylophilaceae bacterium | reverse complement strand
CTTCAAATTTGGCACCGCATGCGCGAAGTACATTTGCTGCTGTTGGGTTGTCAATCATTGCCAGTAGCAGATGTTCTACCGTGATGAGCTCATGCCTGTTTTGTCTGGCATCCATAAATGCCATGTGTAAACTGACTTCTAATTCTTGTGCAATCATGTATATCCTCTTTTACTTAGCGGTTAAGCTGGCTCAATCACACACTGTAAGGGGTGCTGTGATTCTTGTGCACGCTTCAATACCTGGTTCATTTTTGTTTCTGCAATATCTTTTGGATATACGCCGCAGACACCCATGCCTGTTGTATGTACTTGGAGCATTATATGCGTTGCTTGTTCCCGCGTTTTATTAAAAAAACGTTGTATTATTTCCACTACAAACTCCATAGGTGTGTAATCGTCATTTTTCAGCAAAACTTTATACATATCAGGCAATTTTGGTTTAACTTTGCTGGGTTCTATCGCAAGATCGCCTGTTGGGTCCTTTGTCGCCATGTGTTTCTTTAATAATTCTCTAATGTCTATTTTGAGCTAATTTTAAGAAATTTCAAGGTCTAAGTGGGTAGTCATCTAAAAAGTATCGATTATGGAAATATTTTGACGCTTTTAACCACTCTATCTTGCGTTTGTACAATCTCGATAATATGTTCGCCTATTTTGAAGCTAGTATAAGATTCAGGAATGTCTTGAAAGTGTTCTAATATTAGGCCATTGATTGTACGAGGTCCTTCCAAGGGTAGTTTTAATTTTAGCTTTTTATTGAGTTCGCGCAATGAGCTACCCCCGTCGACAACCCATCCTCCATCTTCTTCTTGGTGAAAGCTGCCGATACGACTTGGTGATTGGGTAGTAAAATCTCCGATGACTTCTTCAAGAATGTCTTCTAGTGTAATCAGCCCTTTTAGCTCTCCATACTCATCTACAACTAGAGCAATTCTTTCCTTTTTTTCTTGGAATTGCTGCATTTGCGTATACAGCGGCGTGCCTGATGGAATGAAATAAGGTTTTGATATCGCTTCACGCAGTTGCTCTTTGCTAAAGTCACCTTTTTGTTGATGTAACCTTAATTGGTTCATCACTTTTCGAATGTGGAGGATGCCAAAGATTTCTTCCCTGTCCCCCTCTCTGACTGGTAAACGAGTATGGTGGCTGTTTGCTAAGCGCTCCAAAATATCATCCAATGGAGCGTCGAAATTAATCGCTTCCACCTGTGTGTGTGCCGTCATGACATCATCAACTTCAATTTTCTCTAGTTCAAATAAATTGAGCAGAATTGTTCGATGTTTGTTTGGTAGAAACTTGCCAGCATCTGTGACGATGCTGCGAAGCTCATCCATGCTCAAAGATTTAACGCCGTCACCAAAATGGATTTTAATGCCGAGTAATTTTAACCAAGCCTCAACGAATAAATTAACAAACCAGACTACTGGGTATAAAACCCTGAGCAAAGGGTAGAGGATATAGCTAACGAAGATGCCTACTTTTTCTGCATACGCAGCTGCGATGATTTTTGGTGAGATTTCACTAAAGATTAAGATGGCAAAGGTCACAGCAATAGTGCTTAGAACCAGCTCCCACTCTCCTTCACCAAACAAGTTTACAGTGATAATTGTCACGAGCGTTGCAAGCGCTGTATTGACAAAATTATTGCATAGCAGAATGACGCCTAATAGCTTATCTGTCTGTAATAGTAGCGCGTTTGCGAGTTTGGCTCCACGGTGTCCCTGCTTAACTAAATGTCGTAATCGATAACGATTGACTGACATAAGCGCAGTCTCAGACATAGAGAAAAATGCCGATAACATAAGCAAGATGACGAGGGCGCCAAACTGCCAAGAAAGTGGGATATTGTCCAAACGTGTATTAAATCTTAATGATAATTAAGTGCTAAGTTTAACCTTAAATCCGCATCCTGTTAATCATTGCAATGGTTAAGCTATGATTTCCTCTTCATTGTCTTTTTTCTTTTTGTCCAAGTCACCGATTAGGTTTGCGCGGCTGACGCCAAGTAATAGTGCAACAGG
>CAXIBZ010000298.1:0-2033 GCA_964022105.1 uncultured Methylophilaceae bacterium | reverse complement strand
CTTCTACTGGGTGAACAATGACACCATTCTCTACCCAGAAACCTGCTGCACCACGTGAATAATCACCAGTTACCATGTTAAGGCCATGACCTAATATTTCCGTCACTACTAGTCCTGTACCCATCACTACTAACAAATCAGCAAAAGACTGTTTGGTATCCTGTACCACTAGATTGTGCGCACCACCTGCATTTCCCGTCGTTTTGAGTCCTAGCTTGCGTGCAGAATAACTTGAAAGCATGTAGCCCTGTAATACGCCATTCTCAACGAGCATCCGCGGTTTTGTTGCTACGCCTTCATTATCAAATGGACTGCTTGCCAGCCCTCTTTTTACATGGGGTAATTCTTCAATGTTAATTAATGATGATGCGATTTTTTTACCTAAGCTATCCAGCAAGAATGATGATTGTCGGTATAAGTTACCACCCGATATCGCACTAATCAGCGAAGAGATAAGCCCACCTGCCAATGGCGCCTCAAATATAACTGGGTACTGACCCGTTTTAATAGAGCGTGCACCCAGGCGTCGGACCGTTCTTTTGCCCGCTAAATCGCCAACAAACTCTGGCGAAGCCATATCAGCAATACTGCGTGCATTGGTATACCAATAATCACGTTGCATTGCATTATCTTGCTCCGCTATGACAGAGCAGCTGATGCTGTGTCGAGAACTAGGGTAGCCGCCAATAAAACCATGCGAATTAGCATAAATAAAATGGCCCTCACTCGTCGAAACACTTGCACCCTCTGAATTACTTATGCGGTTTTTATCGACAGATAATGCAGCTGCCTCGCAGCGCTTTGCTATATCGGCTGCGTCATCAACTGTAATTTGCCATGGGTGATACAAGTCTAAATCTTGAACATCAACTGCCATATCCTCGGCATCGGCCAGACCGCAAAATGGATCTTCAGCTGTGAATTTTGCGATATTACAAGCAGCTGCCACCGTATCTTTTAATGCTTGCATCCCAAAATCTGAGCTACTGGCATATCCTTTTCTATGGCCAAAAAAAACTGTGATTGATACACCTTTGTCCCGATTGTATTCAATATTCTCTGTCTCGCCCTTGCGAACTGAAACGGTTTGGCCAGTACCAAAGCTTACATCAACCTCTGCTTGCGAGGCGCCCATCTGTTTTGCAAGTTTAAGTGTGTCTTCAGCAATCAGTTTTAATGTTTCTTGATTCATTGCGTTTCAATCATTCTATTCGATTCGTTATCGTCTAAGTGTAAAACTGTTATCATACCGTGCATCGGCACTATCTTAGGCAAAGCAACGAAAAAACATGCAACAAAATGATGAAAACAACAGCTTGATTAGTAAAACACAGCGTAAAGCGGAAGCTGATCAATTACAACAAATAGGCAAAAGTCTTGTTGCATTGCCTATTGACAAGGTAAAGCAACTAAACCTAAGTGAAGCACTGTACGAGGCAATCGCAGAAGCAAAACGTATAACCTCTAATGGTGCTATTCGCCGTCAAATGCAGTATATTGGTCGTTTAATGCGGGATATTGATCCCACACCGATTGTTGAGCAACTAGCTAAGTGGGAAGGTAAAAATCAAGAAGAAAACGCTCGTTTTCATGCGCTGGAACGCTGGCGCGATCGACTGATTGACGAAGCAGCAACGTCCAGCAACGATGCATTACAAGCATTTGTTACTCAATACCCGAATGACGAAATCCAACGTTTACGCCATTTAATTCGCAATGCACATCACGAGCAATCCAATAACAAACCGCCCAAAAGCACGAGAGAGTTATTTAAACTTTTGCGCGAAATCACAGAAAACGCAAATCAAGACTAATTCGCAGCTATCTAACGGTTGTTTAAGGTTGCGTTAGTAGTTTTGCTTTCCTCATCACGTTTATAGCTAATTTCCACCTGCTTACCAGCATACTTCATTGCCGCTTGTGACAGTTGCGCTGGTGTTTGTAAATCCATCGCACCCATTTTTAACAATACATCACCGCGTTTGAGCCCAGCTTTAAACGCGGGTGATTGCTTGATAACAGCAAGTACTTTT
>CAXIBZ010000297.1:0-2035 GCA_964022105.1 uncultured Methylophilaceae bacterium | reverse complement strand
CTTACCAAGGCATTAAAGTTTTTATGTCAGCTGATTTTGCGTCGTTCAACAAGACGATAGTTTTATATGACAGTTAATCATCACGCAGATTTACTAGCAAGTTTTGGTTTAAGTTCATCTATTTTGCTTGTTGGTGAGCATGCCTTGGCTGATATTCAGATTGTACGATCCATACCATCAAGGCGTTGTGTGTTCCGTGCGATTTGGCAAGGGGAACCTGTCTTCGTCAAAATGTTTTATGGTAATCGCGCAAATGATTATGCTTTAAGGGATATGGCTGGAATTCGCGCTTTACAAGAAGCGAACGTTATTACACCAACGATTCGCTATCATGGCGAGGTTAAAGAGCTGGATGCTTATGCTGTCATCTATGAAGCGATTATTGATGCAGATAATGCAGAAGCTAAATGGGAGCAGTTGAATGATACAGATCAGGTTCGCTTGGCTATCAGGCTAGTTGAAACACTTGCAGCCCACCACAACGCGAAATTGATACAGACTGATATGTATCTAAAAAACTTTTTGGTGACTGATCATGTGATTTATACGATTGATGGTGATGGCATTAAACGCTTTGACCGTTTATCCAAACATCAAGCTTTGCATAACTTAAGTCGATTGTTATCGAAGTTTGATGTATTGATGCTTAATCAACATTTATCTACTTTGCTAAAGGCGTATTCAGATACAAGATTGTGGGATGCGTCTCCAAATACTACAGCAACCAATAAACAAATTGCACATGCTAGAAGAAAAGCATTGGCAGCCTATGCAAAAAAAGTTTTCAGACAGTGTTCTGATGTAAATGTCAGCAAAGGTGACCAACTATTTACGGCAGTTCGTAGTCAATATCCATCTCAGTCATTACCGTTAACAGTAAAACAACTCGATGATTATTTGACTACAGACAACTTGATTAAAGATGGTAATACATGCACTGTAGCCCTTGCATCAGTTGGAAAACGCCAATTAGTGATTAAACGCTACAATATCAAAAGTTTTTGGCATGGCTTAAGCCGTGCTTTTAGACAAACCCGCGCATCAATTTCTTGGGCTAATGCGCACCGCTTGGAGTTGTTGGATATCCAAACAGCAAGCCCTGTTGCGCTGATAGAAGAGCGATGGTTTGGTTTAAAACGCCGAGCTTACTTTTTGACAGAATATGTAGATGCGCCCGATGCATCTATATTTTTTAAACAAATATCTGACAAGACAATGCGCGCCCAAGCAGTTAGAGCACTAGTACAATTATTCTACAGACTGTATTTGCTTCAAATTTCACATGGTGATATGAAGGCAAGCAACATTAAGATACTGTCTGATGCTAAACCGCTATTAATTGATTTGGACAGTATGAAGCAGCATATAAGTAATAAATGTGCAGCAAAAATGCATGCGAAAGACATTAAGCGCTTTATGCAAAATTGGAAAGATGAGCCTTCGCTGTATAATGCGTTTGTTAAAGTTTTTAAAGTTGTTTATGCCGATCACGCACCCTTGCTGGCGGCAGAAATATTCAAATAATCACAACAGAGTTAAATTAAATGATTGTATTAGGTTTGTCTGGGGCGCTGAGTCATGATGCATCTGCTGCTATTTTGGTCGATGGGAAAATTATTGCAGCAGCTGAAGAAGAGCGATTTATTCGGGATAAACATGCTAAAGGTAAATTCCCCTATGAGGCCGCAAAGTTTTGCCTGAAGCAAGCTGGTGTTAAGCCAGAAGATGTCGATATCGTCGCTTTCCCCTATGCAGAGATTCCATTAAGTACCAATGCAAGATGGCATTATGCTAAACGGCACTGGTATGCGCCAGATCGTGCATTAGATGCTATTTTTAATGGTAACCGACGTTATCGCCGTAATCGTGATAAATCGCTGGCGTTAATGAAAGAGCTTGGCTTGAATAATGCCAAATTTGTTCCAGTAGAGCATCATTTGGCGCATGCTTCCAGTGCATATCATTTGAGTGGTTTTAAAGAAAAAACAGCCATTGTTGGTATTGATGGCAAAGGTGAATATGCCACGACATTTTT
>CAXIBZ010000296.1:0-2044 GCA_964022105.1 uncultured Methylophilaceae bacterium | reverse complement strand
CATCCGTATCATTCAGCATGATGCGGTGGAAGTATTGCAAAACATGCTGCCTGAAGCTTCTTTAGATGGCGTACACATCTTTTTTCCTGATCCTTGGCATAAAAAGCGCCATCATAAACGCAGGCTTATTCAAGCAGAATTTGTCCAATTATTATGTAGCTGCTTAAAAAAGGGTGCTTACCTGCATGTGGCAACTGATTGGCAAGAGTATGCGGAGTGGGTGTTAGAAGTACTTTCAGCAGAGTCGCAGCTTAAAAATACAGCAAAAGATTATGCAGAAAAACCAGACTACCGACCGCTGACCAAATTTGAGAATCGTGGCATCAAGCTCGGGCATGGTGTTTGGGATCTAGTGTTCACCAAACTTTAGCAGATTGTTGCTGCGTTTACTGCGACGTTAACCAAGGCCCAATCATCTTTTCAGTTTCTTCCACGCCTTGTTTTTTAAGGCTGGAGAATAGTTGCACTGTTACATTCTCCCCCCAATTTTGCGTAAGCTCTTTTCTTGTTTTAAATAATGTTTGATTGGCCTCATTGCGCGAGAGCTTATCAGACTTGGTCAGTAATACATGCACTGGTTTGCCGCTGGGGCAAAACCAATCTAGCATTTGTCTATCCAAAGGGGTAAGTGGTCGACGGCTATCCATCACCAACACCAAGCCAAACAAACTTTCTCGCTCTGTTAAGTAGCTTGATAAAACAGATTGCCAATGATTGCGGACACTTTCTGGCACTTTGGCATAACCATAGCCTGGTAAATCAACTAAGAATTGATTATTACCGCCGTCAGGGTTCAGGCTAAAAAAGTTAATGAGTTGCGTACGCCCTGGCTGTTTACTAACGAATGCCAAGCGATTATGGTTAGCTAGGGTATTTAATGCACTAGACTTACCTGCATTTGAACGGCCAGCAAAAGCAATCTCTACGCCTTGCGCAGGCGGTAAATCACTGAGTTTGTGAGCGGAGATATAGAAACTGGCGTTTTGAAATAAAGACATGATATGTTTTTTATAATAATGATGTGGTCTATACGAGCTGCAAATGCTATCACGAACCCATTAACTTTGATAAAATATCGTCTTAAATCACTAAATAATTTCCGGAGCTAGTATGCGTATCAGGGGTTTATCTTTATTAATATCGTCTGTTTTTTTATCGTCAGTCGTCGTCGCTGAAGAAGCAAATGCGCCCATTGATACCAGTGCTGCAGAACAAACAGCACAAACAGTCTGCGCTGCTTGTCATGGCGCTGATGGCAATAGTGCAATTCCATTAAACCCTAAAATTGCTGGTCAACATCCAGAGTATTTATACAAGCAGTTAAGCGAATTTAAATCTGGCAAGCGTAATAATGCTGTCATGGCAGGGATGGTTGCCAATCTATCAGATGAAGATATGAAAGCATTGGCTAATTACTTTGCTGCGCAAACGCCAAAATTAGGCCAAGCTAAATCAAACGGTGTTGGCTCATTAGGCGAAAAAATCTATCGTGGTGGCATTATGGCAACAAAAGTACCTGCTTGTGCATCATGTCATGGTGCCAATGGTGAAGGTATCCCTAAACGCTTCCCTCGCCTATCTGGTCAGCATGCTGATTATACTTTGCAGCAGCTCAAAATATTTAGAACAGGTGAGCGTGCAAACGCGCCAATGATGCAAGCGATTTCTGTAAAAATGACAGATGCAGAAATGGCTGCCGTTGCTGACTATATCCAAGGCTTAAGATAGTTTTTATTAGCGGCCGTTTAAGGCTAGTCTAAAGCACACCGCACCATCCTTATTGTGAGCCAAGCTTAGCGTATAACCCGCTTGCTTGGCATCATAAGCGGCATGGTACAAACCTACACCCATGCCGTTTTCAGAAGTGACATGTTTTTTAAATAGGTCTTGTGCTGTAGTGCTATCCATCGCCATACCTGTATCAAGCACGTCGATACAATAGCCAGTATCGTTATTATCATAAATCGTCACACTGACATGCGTATCTGGTTGGTATTTCGCTTTTTCTAGCGCATTGCTGATTAGGTTTTCAACCACGCTATCA
>CAXIBZ010000295.1:0-2053 GCA_964022105.1 uncultured Methylophilaceae bacterium | reverse complement strand
TGTAAGTCGCCGTGGATTCCTGAGAAAGCTAACGCTACCATCGAGCATGCCGTATATGATCCAGATAGCAAGATGCTTAGAGGATTTTTACATGGTGTAAAAAATTATCTAGCTTTAAAAGGTGAGGCTTGGTTAATTTTATCTAATTTAGCAGAGCACCTTGAATTGCGGACGAAAGATGAGCTGGAAGGTTGGATTAAAGAGTCTGGTTTAATGGTTATTGAAAAGTTAGATACCGCGCCTCAGCATAAAAAAGCCAATGAGACTTCTGACCCGCTATATGCAGCCAGATCAAAAGAGGTCACTTCGCTGTACCGATTAAAAGTGGTTTAGAATAATCGATATTGATTGAAAGAAAGTTCATATGTCATTAGGCCCGGTCATGCTAGACGTTGTTGGCACAGAGCTAACAGCAGACGATGTTCGACGATTACAGCACCCACTAGTTGGTGGCGTGATTTTATTTGCGCGTAACTTTAAAAATTGTACGCAGCTGAAAGCCTTAACAGCCAGTATTCATAAAGTGCGTCAGCCACCACTGTTAATCGCTGTGGACCACGAGGGTGGGAGGGTGCAGCGATTTAAAGATGGCTTTACCAAGATTCCACCCATGCGTGAGTTTGGTAAGTTATGGGACCAAGATCGTAAACAAGCGAATCAACTGGCGGAAGAGGCAGGCTGGATTTTGGCAGCCGAACTTCGCGCACATGGAGTAGATTTTAGTTTTACGCCTATTTTGGACATGGACTACGGAGACAGTTTGGTGATTGGCGACCGTGCGTTTCATAAAAATCCACAAGCCATTAATGAATTGGCCTTTCACTTAATGTTGGGACTTAAAAAAGGCGGCATGGCTGCTGTGGGTAAGCATTTCCCTGGTCATGGATTTGTGGTGGCAGACTCGCATGTGAGTATTCCGATAGATGAGCGTGAGTTTGACCAAATTGCTCAAAATGATATGCAGCCATTTAGGAAGATGATTGACGAAGGTCTGCCTGCCATCATGCCCGCGCATGTGATATATACGAAGGTTGATGATAAGCCCGCTGGGTTTTCTGAGAAGTGGTTGCAGAAAGTATTGCGGCAACGCTTAGGTTTTAATGGTGTGATTTTTAGTGATGACTTAAGCATGGAAGGTGCAACAGTTGGGGGCGATGTCACCACGCGCAGTTTAGCCGCCCTAAATGCAGGGTGCGATATGATTTTGTTATGTAATCGACCTGATTTAGCAGATGAGTTGTTAAAGAATCTACATTGGAAAATGCCAGCACAAAGTATTGTCAGATTGGCTCGTATGCATGGCGGACATCACCCAAAAGATTTGACACACTTGCATAAAATGACGGCATTTAAAAATGCTGTTGAGCGGGTAGCGATGGTAGGAAAAGACAAGCTAGCAGGCGGGGATTTATTTGCTTGACGCTTGATTTAACCAAACTTTCACAATTTGTTACTTGAAACTTTTGTGTTTTGTCGCTATCTTAGACAGTATTACTATTAGGTAATTTATTTAAAGGAATTTGTACATGGCAGATAATATTGAAGTATTAGGTCGCGAGAGCAGTGTCTCTAGCTCTAGCAATAAGGTATTGCGTAATACTTACGCGCTACTTGGCATGACCATGATACCCACTGTGATTGGTGCAATGGTTGGCATGAGCATTAATTTTTCATTTTTATTTGCAGCTAGTCCAATCGTTGCCTTTATTGGCATAATGGTTGCTGTTTATGGTATGAGCTGGTTAGTGGCTAAAAATGCCAACAATGCAGCAGGTGTATGGTTGTTGTTTGGCTTTACCTTTATGATGGGTTTATTGTTAGGCCCAATTTTGCAAGTGGCATTAAGTCTGAGTAACGGCCCGCAATTAATCGCTCTGGCTGCTGTTGGTACAGCTGCATCTTTCTTGACATTGGCTGCAGTTGCTTCTAATACAAAGCGTGATTTTAGCTACTTAGGCAAGTTTTTAACCATTGGTTTTGTGTTGGTGATTTTAGCTATATTGGCTAACTTCTTCTTTCAAGTGCCAGCACTATCACTGACAATCTCAGCTAT
>CAXIBZ010000294.1:0-2077 GCA_964022105.1 uncultured Methylophilaceae bacterium | reverse complement strand
AACTGCAGCTTTAATTGCATCTTCTGCCAGCACGGAACAGTGGATTTTCACTGGTGGCAAAGCAAGTTCTTCTGCAATAGCAGAGTTCTTAATTGCATAGGCTTCATCAATTGTTTTGCCTTTTAGCCACTCTGTTACGAGAGAACTAGAAGCAATCGCTGAGCCACAGCCATAAGTTTTGAATTTTGCATCTTCGATTAAGCCTGCATCATTCACTTTAATCATCAGTTTCATTACGTCACCACAAGCTGGTGCACCGACCATGCCTGTACCAACGTTTGGGTCATTTTTATCTAAAGAACCAACGTTGCGCGGGTTTTCGTAGTGATCTAGTACTTTGTCTGAATATGCCATAATACATCTCCTTAAAATTAAATTGCGTCACAACTTCTGCGTTGGCTCGGCTTGCCGTACTCATCGTACTGTCTGCACCTCGCCGTCTTGAATTTGTTTTGCCTTTTAATTTTTCATTAAATAACTGCTTACCTATTAATAAAATATATTCCTACCTAATTACATCATTATTGTAGTTTTTATTGTCTGAGTAGGCTGTGGGTTGTGCCGTTTAGTTTTCTAAACAAGCTAGCCGACAACGCCCTCAGACGATAAAAGATCAATAATTTAGTGTTCTGCCCATTCTACTTTTGAAAGATCAACACCATCTTGGAACATTTCCCAAAGTGGTGATAGCTCACGCAGTTTGCCAATTTTCTCTTTTAGTAGTTTGATGGTGTAATCTACATCTGCTTCTGTGGTGAAACGCCCAATTGAAAAACGAATTGAGCTGTGTGCAAGTTCATCAGAGCGGCCTAGTGCTCGTAATACGTAGCTTGGCTCCAAACTCGCTGATGTACAGGCTGAACCACTTGAAACGGCAATGCCTTTAATCGCCATGATTAATGATTCACCTTCAACATAGTTAAAACTAACATTAAGGTTATGCGGTACGCGGTGACTGAGGTCACCATTTACATAGGACTCTTCAATTTCTTGCAGACCACTAAGCAGTCTATTATTCAACATACGAATGCGTTCGTTTTCTGCATGCATTTCTTCACGTGCAATTCTAAATGCTTCACCCATACCTACAATTTGATGGGTAGCAAGCGTACCAGAGCGCATGCCACGCTCATGGCCGCCGCCATGCATTTGCGCTTCAATGCGAACACGTGGTTTACGGCGCACATACAAAGCACCAATGCCTTTGGGGCCATAAGTCTTATGTGCAGAAAAACTCATTAGGTCGACTGGCAGCGTTTCCAAATCAATGTCCACTTTACCTGTTGCTTGCGCCGCATCTACATGAAAAATCACTCCATGCTCTCGACAAACATTGCCAATGGATTCAATATCTTGAATCACGCCAATTTCATTATTCACGAACATGACAGAGGCTAGTATCGTATCTGGCTGAATTGCTGCTTTGAATTTTTCAATATCAACTAAACCATTATCATCAGGCTCAAGGAAAGTGGCTGTGAAACCTTGTCGCTCTAGCTCACGTACTGGGTCAATGACCGCCTTATGTTCAGTTGCCACAGTAATAATGTGCTTGCCTTTACCTTTGTAAAAATTTGCAGCGCCTTTGATTGCAAGGTTATTAGATTCTGTTGCACCAGATGTCCATACAATTTCTCGTGGATCGGCATTGACTAGCTTTGCCACTTCTTCACGTGCATTTTCAACAGCTTTTTCTGCAGTCCATCCATAAGGATGGCTGCGCGATGCTGGGTTGCCATACTGTTCTGTTAAGTATGGGATCATTTTTTCAGCAACACGCGGATCCACTGGTGTCGTCGCAGAGTAATCTAAATATATTGGCATTCTTTCCATGTTATCTTTTACTTCCTTTATTTAAGCTGCTACTGCAGTCATTTGTCTTAAATCTTGCAGTGCCTGCTTAAGTGCAATTAAAAATTCATCAATTTGTACTTCTGTGTTGTTTGCAGTAAGACTTACCCTGATTGCGCCTCTAGCTAAATCTGGCTTAATGCCCATTGCAAGCAATACGTGACTAGGCTCTGTACTTGCGCTAGAGCAAGCAGAGCCGCTGGCTACTGCAAAGCCTAATTTGTCT
>CAXIBZ010000293.1:0-2083 GCA_964022105.1 uncultured Methylophilaceae bacterium | reverse complement strand
GGTTCATCTTGCGAGCTATGTGGTGGCACGCATGTGTCGCGCACTGGTGATATTGGCTTATTTAGCATTGTTGCTGAAGGCGGTGTTGCTGCTGGTGTTCGCCGCGTGGAAGCTGTCACAGCTAACAATGCCCTGCGCTATATGCAAGAGATGGAAGCAACCTTAGGTGGTGTTGCAGGCACACTAAAAGTATTACCAACTGAAGTGCCTAGTCGCGTCACTGGACTTATTGAGCAAATTAAAAAGCTTGAGCGTGATTTAAACACAGCAAAAGCGAAACTTGCTTCTTCGCAAGGCGACGATTTAGCCACACTCGCGAAGGATGTTGCCGGTATTAAAGTGTTAGCCACCACATTAGAAGACGCAGATGCCAATACATTACGCGAAACGATGGACAAACTAAAAGACAAGCTTAAATCTGCAACTATTGTGCTGGCATCGGTCAATGGTGATAAAGTGAGTATTGCCGCAGGCATTACAAAAGACCTTGTTTCACAATTGAAAGCAGGCGAACTTGTGAACCATGTTGCGTCACAAGTTGGCGGTAAGGGCGGCGGTAAGCCAGATATGGCCATGGCTGGCGGTACAGATGCAAGCCAACTACCCACAGCACTGCAAAGTGTTACAGTCCCACAGTGAACATACAGGTACGTGTATCTTTATAACATAATAAATTATGGCATTAATTGTACAAAAATACGGCGGGACGTCTGTTGCTAACTCAGAGCGCATCCAAAACCTGGCGAAAAGAGTAGCTCGCTTTAAAGAGCAAGGACACCAAATTGTGGTGGTTGTTTCAGCCATGTCTGGCGAAACAAATCGTCTGATTGCACTCGCAAATGAAATATCAGCCAAACCTAACCCAAGAGAGTTAGATGTCATTGTGTCAACTGGCGAGCAAGTAACAATTGGCATGACCGCACTTGCGCTACAAGAGATAGGCTTGAAAGCAAGGAGTTATACAGGTTCCCAAGTCAGAATACTGACGGATGAATCACACGGCAAAGCACGCATCATTAACATTGATGGTCAAAACATGCTTAGAGACCTAGATAATGGCTATGTTGTGGTAGTAGCTGGCTTTCAGGGCTGCGATGCCAATGGCAATATTACGACGCTCGGTCGAGGTGGGTCAGACACCACTGGCGTTGCATTGGCAGCAGCACTTAAAGCAGATGAATGTCAAATCTATACAGACGTAGATGGCGTTTATACAACTGACCCTCGCATAGTGCCAGAGGCAAGACGTTTAGAAAAAATAACCTTCGAAGAGATGCTTGAGTTAGCTTCTCAAGGCAGTAAAGTTTTGCAAACAAGATCAGTAGAGTTTGCAGGTAAGTATCGGGTTAAATTACGCGTGCTATCCAGTTTCGAAGAAGATGGCAAGGGCACCTTAATTACATTTGAAGAAGACAGCAAGGATGACAATATGGAAGAACCACTCATTTCTGGTATCGCATTTAATCGTGATGAAGCCAAAATCACCATTTCAGGTGTGCCAGATAGACCTGGCATTGCCTATCAAATTTTAGGCCCTATTGCCGACGCTAATATTGATGTGGATATTATCATCCAGAACCAAGGTGCAGATGGCTCAACTGATTTCACCTTTACTGTACATAAGAATGAAATGCATAAAGCATTGGATATTCTACAAAATACCGTGCAACCAACTATCAATGCGCGCGAAATAAAAGGTGATGACCATATTGCTAAAGTCGCAATTGTCGGTGTTGGTATGCGCTCACATGTTGGCGTTGCAAGCCAAATGTTCCGCACTTTATCTGAAGAAGGAATTAACATACAGATGATTTCTACCAGTGAAATCAAAGTCGCGGTCGTGATAGAAGAGAAATACATGGAATTAGCTGTTAGGGTTTTACATAAAGCTTTTGAACTAGATGAGGCATAAGATAAAGACAATCGATTTGTCTTTTTCATTGATTTTAACGCTGATTTCGCGTAATATCGCGGCCTTATCGTTAGGATAAAAAGTTTCAAAACGGAGAGCTGGCCGAGTGGTCGAAGGCACTTCCCTGCTAAGGAAGCATACGGGGTAAACCTGTATCGAGGGTTCGAATCC
>CAXIBZ010000292.1:0-2127 GCA_964022105.1 uncultured Methylophilaceae bacterium | reverse complement strand
GAGTAATAACTTGCTTACAAGTGCAATCAAGCCCCAGAAAATATAAGGTGCATAGAGCATAAGGAGGCTATTGTATCTAGCTATATTCATCATGTGTTGTGAGATTAACGCTTCTTGCTATTCATGAGGTTGTTCACGAACCCACTTGGTCGCAATCCATTTTTCACCTTCAATTACAGGTGCACCACCGTGTAATGTTAGCGGGTTAACTTCGCCATTTGCACTGTAGTAGGAAAAGTATAACGCAGAACCTTTTTTGGGGTAGATGTTTAGGTTAACCTCAGGAAATATTGTCGCGCCACCAGTGATGACATTGTTTAAGTACATGATGATGGTGATAATGCGCTGACCACCTTTTTGCATATTTGCTTGACCACCTTCATTGTCAAGAAAGTAATCAAAATGTGGTTTGTATTCTCCACCATTTGCATAGTTAAGTATTTGTATACCTTCACCATGGTTAACTGCTATGCCAGTGATTTCACTAATTCTATTTTCTATTTTGTTTACGAGTGCATTTTGACCAACTGAAAAGTAGGTGCCTTGGCTAGTTCTTGCATGATGGTTAATACCTTCACCAGTTTTATCGTCAACAACTGTAGATTTTTTAAGCGTACTCATTGATAGCGAACATAGTTCATCGCACTCAGCGTCTGTCATAAAGCTATCCAGCAAAACTACATCTGGCGCTGTGCTGCGCATCATTACCTGCATTCGCTGTCCATCTGTGGTCTCTAGCGTATTCTCTAGCTGGAAAAGGTAACTGCTTTCTTTTGTTTGTTTAGTTGGCAACTGACGCGCGACAGTGTCTTTGTAGGCGCTGTTCACTGAATTAGGGTGCTGGCTTGCCTCATAGATATTTAGGTTCAAGTGAGCAGCTTCTTCTTCAATCCCCGCCTCTATCATGACGCTGAGCATATCGGCCTTGTTGCAGCCACGAGCGAAATTATCTCTTATCCATTGTTGCCAAGATTCATTCAGGATATAGGCCAAAACAAGTCACTCACTATTTCTTTTTGGGACGAAAACTTTTGACAATATGCGCATCGGTTTCTATCCACGGTGCACCAATTAAATCTAGACAATAGGGCACGGCTGCGAAAATGCCATGAACGATGCTATTGCCTACATCGTCTTTTAAGCCTTCTAGTGTTTGTGCAATTGCCTTGGGTTGGCCAGGTAAATTGATAATAAGAGACTGTTTGCGAATAACGGCAACTTGACGGGATAGAATGGCTGTTGGTACGAAATGGAGACTAATTTGACGCATTTGTTCACCAAATCCTGGCATTGTCTTATCTGCAACGGTTAGGGTTGCCTCTGGTGTAACATCACGCAACGCAGGACCAGTACCGCCAGTCGTTAGTATTAAATGACATTGCTGATTGTCAACTAAGTCAATCAGGGTTGCTGAGATAGTTTCTTGGTCATCGGCAATCAAGCGTTCTTCTATTTCAAAGGGAGTAATCAGTGCGCTTGTTAGCCAGGTCGTTAGACTGGGGATGCCTTTGTCTTCATAAATGCCTAGGGATGCACGGTCACTAATAGAAACTAAGCCAACTTTAAATATTTTGGGTTGCATACGAATTGTTTGGTTAATATGATGTCAACTGGATAGACTACGAATTATAACGTTAAAGATTAAGGACTTGTAATGATGATGAAAAAAATGCTGGTAGGCGCGCTAGTTGCGTTTTGTTTACAGACTGTCCATGCCGAGGAGAACTTGTTCGCCAAAAACTACAAAGAACAAAATAATGGCAACTTAAAATCCATGCAGGTTAACCCTGATACCAAAATGTATGTGAGTAATCACTATGATGAAGACAATATCAGCATGCTTGAAGATGGCTACGACATGATCGGCAGCAGCGGTTTCGAAGCTGGTAGCATAAAACCCGATATGGCATTAGAGCATGCGCGATCAATAAAAGCGGATGTAGTACTTGTCTACAGTAAATATGCTTCCAAAAAATCTTCGCTTTCTAAATTGGAGTTGATTAAAGAAGCGGCAAAAACGACAGGGGAAATAGATCCAGAATCATTGAATTCACAAGATGATGAGCAGTATAAATATTACGCGAGTTATTGGGCAAAGCTACCAATGCCACTGTTAGGATTGCATGT
>CAXIBZ010000291.1:0-2131 GCA_964022105.1 uncultured Methylophilaceae bacterium | reverse complement strand
CATTGGTAATAGGGTGTATGGCTGTGATGACTGCCAACTCACCTGCCCTTGGAATAAGTTTGCAGAATCTACACCAGAAAACGATTTCCATGTCCGCCATGGGCTAGATGATATCAGCTTAATTGAATGCTTTAGCTGGTCAGAAAATGAGTTCAAACAAAAAATGGCAGGTAGTGCCATTTATCGAATTGGCTATGTGCAATGGCTACGCAATATTGCCGTAGGGCTTGGTAATGCGACGACTAGCCCAGAAATTATCCAAGCGCTTAAAAGACGTGAGAATGGAGATAATGCTTTAATCAAAGAGCATGTTGTTTGGGCACTAATGCAGCATATTGATTAACGGCAAATAAATCCTTTTTAATTAAAAAAGCGACTTTTAACTTAAAGGCTTTTAGTGAATATTTGCCAACATCGCTGCACCCAGCATTCCTGCTATATCTTGCGCAGTTGAGATTTCAACTTTCACTTTTTGTCGCAGCACAGGAATTAAATCTTGTTGTAAGCGCTGATTAAATGATGCTGCCATTAAATCCCATGCGGCTGTTAGCCCACCGCCGATAATGACATGCTCTACATCAGTTACTTTTAGGATGCTGGCAAGCGCCTGCGCTAATGATGCGCCTGCGATATTAAATGCTTTGATGGCATTTTCACGCCCATTGCGTGCTAACTGGGCAATTTCTTCTGCAGACCGTTTTTTTTGCGTCGCTAGATAATAACTTAAACTCACGCCAGTGGCAGAGGCATACTGCTCCATACAGCCTAGATTTCCGCAGCCGCACAGCCGCCCTTCTGGTTCGATGATAATATGCCCTACTTCCATCGCACAGCCATGATGACCAGCATAAGGCTTACCATTGAGTATCAATCCACCGCCAACTCCGGTACCCAGCCCCAAATATATTAAACCAGATGCCGGCTGCTTTGCTAAATAGTACTCCCCAAAAGCAGCAGCATTGGCATCATTTTCTACGACTACTTTCTTTTGAATGAGTGCAGCGAGATCCTGCGCCAAATTCACATTGAGCAAGCCTGGTAAATTTGGTGATTGCGCAATCGTATTGGTCACTGGATCAATAAAACCAGGAAAGCCAATGCCAATATGCTCAACGTCTGGGTAATCATCTAATACATGTTTGATGCCATCAGCAGTAGCTGCAAGTATCATCTGCCATGCGGTATCTGCTGGGTTTTGCTGACATATACTAGAAAAATCTGCATGGATGCGTTTTTCTTCAACTAATGTTATTCCTTCAAAAACACCGATGCGTAAATTAGTGCCCCCTACATCAATGCCGATTGTTTTAGCCATGTGCTCGTCCCGAGATTTTTACCAACTTTTTAAATTGTTGTTGGTAATCTTCTGTTAACTGTTCCCACTCAAAACGCCATGACCAGTTGCCTTCTGTTGTCCCTGGCGCATTCATTCTACAATCACCATCTAATGCAAGAATATCCTGCATGGGCACTATGGCAGTTTCTGCATTGGCTGAAAAAGCCATTTCAATCAAAGCGAACGGCATATCTGGCCTGTCGTTTTTTATATAGTCATGGAAATGTTTTCTTACATTATCATCAATCGTGTTATACCAACCGAGCGTTGTATCATTGTCATGCGTACCTGTATACACGACGCTGTTTTCTTCTATATTTTCTGGTAGATATGGGTTTGTATTATCTCCACCAAATGCGAACTGCAAAATCTTCATACCTGGCATTTGATATTTCAGCCGTAGCGCATCGACTTCTTGCGTGATAATACCTAAATCTTCTGCAATTAATTGAATGGTTGGCAGTGCTTGATAAATTGCAGCCAATAACTCATCACCGGGTGCTTCTACCCATTGACCATTCATTGCTGTTTGCTCTTCTGCAGGTATTTCCCATGCTGCCTCTAGCCCTCTAAAGTGGTCAATTCGCACTAGATCAAACAATTCCGATTGTGTTCGCATACGTGAAACCCACCAAGCATAGTGATCTTTCTGCATCACCTCCCAGTTATAATGTGGATTCCCCCAGCGCTGACCCGTTTCTGAAAAGTAGTCAGGAGGCACGCCCGCAACAACGGTCATCTCTTTGTCATCATTTAGCTTAAACAGATGCGGATTTGCCCAAACCTCTGCACTAT
>CAXIBZ010000290.1:0-2201 GCA_964022105.1 uncultured Methylophilaceae bacterium | reverse complement strand
CCAATCAAGTGGTGTTAAGTTTAAGAAGTGTTGAGTTTGTTGCCAATGATTTGGGCAGAATCATGGATATTTGTCGTAGCTGTGTCATTGAAACAGAGGCATTAAACTCCATGGATGGGCTCTTACCAAAAACAACTGTTAAAATCCTCAGGCAGGTGCGTAAGGCGGTCCAATTAGTCATACCAGCGGTTGAGCATACCGATTCAACAATAGCTATTCAAATAGGACAAATGATGGATGCGTTGGCTGATGTCCATCACAAGTTGTATCAAAAAAATATTACTGCCTTAAAAAGTCACAAAAATCCTGCCAGAATGACAGCCGCTGTTTATGTTGCGCATGAGTTGAAACAAATGAGTGCCGCTTTAATGCATATATGTGAATCCATTATTTCTGCGAATTTAGGGCAACAGGTTAGTTTTGATCGTTATTTTTCATTACAGTCTGTTGTTTCGGCATTAGACAAAGATGAACAGAAAGTACAACTGCAAACGTTAGCAGAAACAAGGTCAGGTACTAGCATTTCAGGCGTCAGTAGCCCTGAAAGCGGTGCGTTAGGCATTTACAAAAGTGGTCAAAAACAAAAACTAAAAGAGGAGAGAGAAGGTGTTAAGAATTGGCATGAGATTTATCCAGGCGTAGCGCCTAAAATACTTTCCTATAAGAAAAGGGGTGGCTCAGCAGCTTTGCTAATTGAGCATTTGCCTGGATTAACTTTTGAGCAGATTGTGTTGAATGAACCATTAGCCTCAATAGAGGCGGCACAATTGAAGTTACATAAAACCTTACGCGCAATCTGGACAGCAACAAAATTAGAAAAGCACAGTCACGCAAATTTTATGCAGCAGCTCCAAAAAAGATTGCCTGAAGTCTATAAAATCCACCCTGAATTTTATCAATCACAAGTCTATATGTGTGGTTATCAATTTCTGGCTTTTGATAAGCTAGCCGAAAAAGCTGCAGAAAGAGAGCAACAGTGGTCATCCGCTTTTACAGTGTATATTCATGGTGACTTTAATGTTGACAATATCATTTACGACCCCATTGCGCAGCGGGTTAACTTTGTCGATTTACATCGCTCCTGCTACATGGATTATGTACAGGATATTTCAGTTTTTATGGTATCAAATTACCGATTGCAAATCCTAGACTCGCTGAGACGGCAATATATTATGTCGGTAGCCATCAATATGTATGCTATGGCGAGACGCTACGCTATTAAAAATCGCGATACCACATTTGAGTTGCGTTTAGCTTTAGGTCTGGCACGCTCATTTGCAACTTCTACAAGGTTTATTTTGGATAAAACCCTCGCGCAAGAAATGTTTCTAAGAGCGCGTTATTTAATTGAATTAGTCTTAACGGTAGACCCAGAGAAAGTGACTAGGTTTCGAATCCCATTGAAGGAGATTTTTGTTGACTAGAATGAAAAAAATTGCAGTTGTTGGTATTCCTGACAAATGGTCCACAGAAACATTGGCAGATGCAATTGAAGCAAAAACTGGCTTTAGATTAATCGTCGATATGGCGAAAGTTACTCGTGATTTAAAAAATAATACTTTGCGCTATTTAAATCATGATTTATCGGATTTAGATGCAATTATTGTGAAAAAGATATCGACGCAATATAGCTCGAATACTGAAGATCGGTTAGAGCTGCTGCGTCTTGCTCAGTCTGATGGTATTAAAGTATTCAGTAACCCTGAAACCATGTTAAGACTCGTGAATCGTTTAAGTTGTACGGTGAGCTTGCGTAATGGCAATATCCCCATGCCTGACACTGTCATAACAGAAGATATAGAGGTAGCTGTTAAGACAGTGCAGGGTTATGGCCAAGCTGTGTTTAAGCCACTGTTTTCTACAAAAGCACGAGGTATGTGCCTAATAAGTGCCGACCAACCCGGTAAAAAAATACTCAGAGAAGTTGAAGAATTTAAGGCAGAGAATCCAATGATGTATATACAGCGAAGATTGGATTTGCCTGGACAAGATATTGGACTAGTCTTTCTAGGAGGGAAGTATCAAGGGGCCTATGCAAGAATCGCAAATAGTAGTGGTACGTGGAATACGACCATTAACAGTGGAGGTCGTTATGCTCCTTACAAGCCATCTGACGAGGTGATTGCTATTGCACAAAAAGCACAAGATTTATTCCATCTCGACTTTACAACGGTCGATATTGCAGAAACAGCAGATGGTCC
>CAXIBZ010000289.1:0-2202 GCA_964022105.1 uncultured Methylophilaceae bacterium | reverse complement strand
TATTCTTGGCTAACCGCCACAAAAAAATAGTTAATGCTGTCGATGCGATAAATGCGTGACAGTAACCATGTAACATGCCTTTTACTTGACCATCAACAAAGTCAAAAATAAGCTCAACAAAAGCTTGGGTTTTGCTTGGCACACCTGAAGTTGCTTTACGTGCAACCAACCACACTGAGCCTGCAACAAGTACACCTAAAACAAGAGAAATGAGAAACATATCAAGATGGATGACATTGGACAGTTCCTCCCCACCAATGAACTGTTCATTAAATGACAAATGGTGGTTAATATAATCAGTTGCAGTGGTCATCTCACCTGAGTGCTCTGCTGCGTGTTCTGCTGTATGTTCTGTCGCCATAATTATCTTAAATTAAATTATCATTTTGTTTACTAATGGATGCACCGGAAATGATTGCCGCCACTGCCAAACCTGCGATTAAAGCCCCAGGTACTAATTCTTTGTAACCTTTGAATACAAGGTATAAAAACACAACTATCAATATGATTTTGACAAGCTCTGCTTTTAACATCCGCATCAGTATTGTAGTTGCTTCATTACTTTTACCCTGTGCTATTTTGGATGCAACTAATGCAGCCAAGAACACAGATAGACCACCAGCTAGTGCTGATAAACCTGCGTGCATTCCAGAGATAAAGTAAGCAATTAGTGCCACGAGAACAGCTGAAATCAGCTGTGAGCGCAACATGCCCCTGAAAACGTTGTTTGCCGACTGGCCAGTATTATTGTCATTCATTTTTTAAATCCACCAAAAACGCAGTTAAATTTAAATTGGCCCTTAGCAAGTCCGCGATTTTGAATTAATCCTGTTGTTTAGTCAAGCTTTATTGCGCTTAGGCGATTATTAAATACCCACTTAATTCGATATTTTTTTAATAATTTCATCCAACTGATCTAAATTACTATAGTTAATTTTTAAAGTACCTGATCCATTTGATTTAGCAGCGATACTCACGCCAGCACCTAAAGTTTCACTTAAAGTATTCTGTAATGCGACAATATCAGCGTTAACTGTTGCTTTTGGTGTTTTATTCTGTTCGGTTTGCCCTGCTTTTTTTACTAGCCCTTCTACCTCTCTTACAGATAAGCTTTCTTGAACGATTTTACTTGCCAACATCACTTGCTGCGCAGGATCTAGTCCGATTAAAGCCCGTGCATGACCCATATCTAGCTTGCTTTCCATTAGCAGGTTTTGCACACCGTTCGCTAGTGTCAACAAACGCAATAAATTGGAAACTGCTACGCGTGAACGGCCAACGGCATTTGCAGCTTTTTCATGCGTCATAGCAAACTCGTCAATCAAGCGTTTAATCCCCAGCGCTTCTTCCAATGGGTTGAGGTTTTCACGTTGAATATTTTCAATAAGTGCCATCTTAAGGGCTGATTCATCTTCAATCTCCCTTATCAGCACTGGCACTTCTTCAAGCCCTGCTATTTGACTGGCACGCCAGCGACGTTCACCAGCGATAATTTCATACTGCTCAGATGCAAGCTCTCTCACCAAAATTGGCTGCATAATGCCCTGACTCTTAATTGAGTCGGCTAAGGCGTGTAACGCTTCATCATCCATGTATGATCTTGGCTGGTATTTACCTGGTTGCAATTGTCCGACTGGCAGCATTCGAAGACCATTGCTATCATTTTCTGCATCACCAGCTAGCAGTGCATCCAAACCCCGACCTAATCCTTTTTGCTTTGCCATATTATTCTTCCTGATTACTTTAACCTTTTGATTTTATTAATTTATCTTTAGATATTATCTCTTTGGCTAGCGCCAGATATGCCATCGCGCCTTTCGATGATTGATCGTAAATGAGTGCTGGAACACCATAACTAGGTGCTTCAGCCAATCGAATATTGCGAGGAATAACAGTTTTATAAACTTTTTTTCCAAAGTGATCTTCTAACTGCGCAGAGACCTGCTGCGCCAACATATTGCGTGCATCAAACATCGTACGCAGCAAACCTTCTATCTCTAGTGTGCTATTCAGATGAGAGCGTACTTTTTTGATTGTATTAACCAAGTCAGATAAACCTTCCAGCGCATAGTATTCACATTGCATCGGAATCATGACTGAATTTGCGGCCGTTAAGGCATTGACCGTAACCAAGTTGAGGGCAGGGGGACAATCGAATAATATGTAATCATAGCCTGCAATGCTTTGAATCGCTTTTTTTAA
>CAXIBZ010000288.1:0-2224 GCA_964022105.1 uncultured Methylophilaceae bacterium | reverse complement strand
ATAATAAGTCTCATCAAACTTGAACTCATTTGTCACAAACGATTTTGCACGTTGCGTAAATACTTCTTCTTTTACCAAGTTATAGGCCAGATACATACTTGGCACAACTGTAATGAGCACCAAACCAAACAAGTAGACTTTGACACGACTCTCTGTTTTGGCGTCAACATAGGCTCTATGCGGCAACTTCATCGCTGAGATGATGATTACTGCTGCGATAGCAATAAAGACAGAGTTAATAATGTAGAGATAAAAAGCACCAAAGAAGAAATTCCATTGTCCATTGGCAAGGCCGTAACCAGCGGTACATAGAGGTGGCATCAGCGCTGTTGCAATTGCAACGCCAGGAATGACGTTGGTTTTAATCTTTCTAGTGGCAGCAATAATGCCTGCTAAACCACCAAAAAATGCAATCAACACATCCCAAATGGTGGGAGACGTTCTGGCTAGTAACTCGGAGTGTGCTTCTGATAAAGGGCTTAACAAAAAATAAATGGCTGAAGCCAGAAACGCAATTAATGTTGCTACGGCTAGGCTAAGCGCTGATTTTCTAATGAGTGGGAAGTCATAAACACCTATACCATAACCAATGCCCATGATTGGCCCCATGAGAGGTGAAATCAGCATGGCCCCAATAATGACTGCTGTTGAGTTAACATCCAGTCCTACTGATGCTATTAAAATAGCTAGAATTAATACCCACAGATTGGTACCACGTAAACTAACATTTGATCTTATTTCTGTGTCAATCAAGTCAGCTTCAGACTTGTCATCCGCCAAACTGAAAATATGTCGAATGGTATGGGCTACAGTGGTTGGAGTTATATCTTGCATAGAAGTGCGTGTATAAGAATTTGTTACAGATTATAGCACCTTAAGATTTTGTAAAATCATCAGCTGATTAAAAGTTCTATTAATGCGCCAGTTATTTAAATTATGTAATAATGCAGCTAATTATTAGAATAATGATGATATGAACAACATAAGCTTATCCGATATTTCATCTCAGGTGTTATACCTATCGATTGTTTTCATCTTGCTGGTTTTTCCTAGAGCAATGCAAAAATATCGTATACCAGCACCATTGTCATGTTTTGCATTGGGCATGATTACAGTGTTCGGCATTGCTGATTATAGTCATGACACCACCCTGAGCTTTTTAGCTGCGCTGGGAATTTCGTCATTATTTTTATTTGCAGGTTTAGAAGTCGATATTAAAGAGCTTAAAAAAGGCTTTTGGCCATTACTCAGTCATCTGTTTGTACGCTGTGCCATCATTGCTGGTTTTACCTGGGTCGGCATGTACTACTATGACTTTTCTATGCAGATATCAGGGCTGATTGCACTTGCATTATTAACACCATCAACAGGGTTTATTCTCGAATCCTTACATGGGTTAGGGTTAGATGAAAATGAAGAGTTCTGGGTTAAAAGCAAATCAATTGCTGGTGAGTTGCTAGCACTTTTATTGTTATTCTTTTTTCTTAAGTCTGGCTCTCCAAAAGCCTTGGGGATATCTGGTGCGGTCCTCATTGCGATTGCATTCGGTCTGCCATTGTTATTTATGTTTTTGGGGCGGATTGTTATTCCATTTGCGCCAGGTTCAGAATTCTCATTATTGATTATGGTAGGGCTGATTGCTGCGTATATGACCAAGCAACTTGGGGTTTATTATTTGGTCGGCGCCTTCTTTACGGGGTTAGCGGCAAGGCAGCTACAAGAACGAATGCCAACACACGCATCGGAAGACAATCTGCACGCGGTGCAGTTATTTGCATCATTTTTTGTTCCGTTTTATTTCTTTTATGGTGGGATGAGTGTGCCTGAAGGCGCATTGCAATTAGAGTCACTGTGGATAGGTTTAGCGATCACTGCCGTATTATTGCCTTTCAGGATAGGGACGGTAGCTGTGCAGAGAGTCTATGTAAATGATGATAATGTAAAAAGTAGTTTTGATGTCGCCATTGCACTGACCCCGACACTAATTTTTACGTTGGTAATCGCTAGCATCTTGCACGAAAAGTTTGGGATAAGTGATACCTTGTTTGGTGGCTTGTTAGTTTATGCTGGAATTACAACGATGTTGCCATCCATTATTTTGAAGAAACCAATTCAATTGGATGTAGACAACCCCCCTGTGCATTAAGGATTAGCATTCCTTAATGGCGCTAATAATGCCGACAGTCCATTGTGGTCAATCTCTTGCATCAGTTGTAGTAAGCGA
>CAXIBZ010000287.1:0-2238 GCA_964022105.1 uncultured Methylophilaceae bacterium | reverse complement strand
CTAGGTTTTTGCTGATTTGTCTTTGGTAAACCCGTAGTAGATAGAATCTGATTGAATTGTTTAATTAGCTTAGCTTGGTCTGTTGCAGACAAGCTTGATATGGTTTGATTAAGTACATTCAAATCAGCCTGTGTCGTAGCATTAATAATTAAGTCTAACTTTTTTTTGTTAGAACCAGTAATGCTATTAATTAAATTTTGTGCTGATGTACCACTACTAGTAGACACTTCAGTCGCAAAGAAACCTAACGTTTCCACATTGTTTTGACTTGCCGCTTTTTCTGTCAGTTGGCCTAGCTTTTGCGCAGGAACTACACATAAATCTTTCTTCTGAATACTATTAACAATATCATCAGCTGATGCTTTTTTAGCTTTTTTATCTGCTGGTGGGTTGTCAGAGTACTGCATAACACCTTTTGAATCACGCCATTTATAAACCTGCGCATCTGCATTGCTACTTAGTAGTAAGACTGTAGTAAATGGGATAATAAAAAGAGATTTGTGCGTAACGTTTGATAACTTAAACATAGTCTAAATGGTACCTTATATTGAATTGCCCCTGTATGCGAAATATTAATTAACGCAACACTTATAAGTCAATGAATTCAAATAAAATATTCTATTGAGGGTGACTTTAATAATAAAAGGCTATATAAACTGCAATTATTATAATAATTTATAGCTTGAAGAGCATCGTCAAACTTATACGGACTGATATAATAAGGTAGAGACAAGGACTGTCGGTAGTGGTTCCATGCAATCATATTTAATTCTAGAGTGTATTAGTTATGCGTTTAGATAATCAAAGAGAAAGTCAAAATGTAGAGGATAGACGTCGGCTACGTGGTGGGACTCGTGGTATAGGTATTGGTACGATTTTGATGGTGCTATTAGCGCTATATTTTGGGGTAGATCCATCAACTATACTTAATATGGGCCAGTCTATGAATCCAGAGGGGTTAGAGAGTGCTGAGCCAATTCCTGAAAACGATGAAATGGCTCGTTTTGTTTCGAAAGTGCTTGGAAGCACTGAAGATACCTGGGGTAATATTTTTCAACGTTCAGGTTACAAGTATTCGGCGCCTAAGCTTGTTCTGTTTCGTGGTCGTACCAGTACTGCTTGTGGCACTGGTCAAGCTGCAATGGGGCCTTTTTATTGTCCAGCAGATAAAAAAGTCTACATTGATCTATCGTTTTATGATGAGATGAAACATCGCTTTAATGCACCAGGTGATTTTGCGCAGGCTTATGTTATTGCGCATGAAGTTGGACATCATCTGCAAAATTTGATGGGTACTTCAGAAAAGGTGCAGCAAGCACGGCAAAGTGCTCGCAGTGAGGCCGAGGCAAATCAATATTCAGTGCGCTTAGAGTTACAAGCAGATTGTTATGCTGGCGTTTGGGCAAATCATGCGGAAGGTGAAAATCGTATACTGGAGGCTGGCGATGTGGAAGAAGCGATGCGCGCAGCTGCTGCAATAGGCGATGATGCTTTGCAGAAGCAAGCCCAAGGGTATGCGGTCCCTGATAGTTTTACACATGGGACATCTGAACAGAGGATGCGTTGGTTTAACGAAGGTTTAAGTAACGGCGATGTGAGCAAGTGTGATACTTTTAGTAGTTCAAGGTTGTGATCGTGTTGAAAAATAAAATAAATTTGACTGAATATTGTATTAGCTCAGAAACAATCGCTGGCGGAGGAATGTTGACGGTAAAACGTGACCAAGTACGCTTGCCTAATGGTCACAAAAGCCAGCGTGAATATGTGTTGCACCCAGGCGCAGTCGTTGTAGTGCCTTTGCTCTCTAATGGTAAAGTCATCATGGAAAAGCAGTTCCGTTATCCGTTACAGCAGGCCTTTATTGAGTTCCCTGCAGGTAAGATTGATCCAGGAGAGGATATTCTAATCACAGGGCAGCGAGAGCTACTTGAAGAAACAGGATATCGAGCGGTACAATGGGTAAAACTTGGGCATCAGCACCCGTGTATAGGTTATTCTAATGAGGTTATTCATATTTATTTAGCATCTCAGCTTTCCGCAGGTCAGCATCAACGAGATGTAGATGAGGCGTTAGAGGTGTTTGAGCTCGACTTTGATGAGTGCTTGGCAATGGTCAAACGTGGAGAAATCACAGACGGTAAAACGATAGTGGCATTATTTTTTGCTGAAAAGTATTTAGCACAATAGTATGGCGAAAGTGCTCGTAGTTGGTTGCGGTGACTTGGGCGCGGAAATTAT
>CAXIBZ010000286.1:0-2246 GCA_964022105.1 uncultured Methylophilaceae bacterium | reverse complement strand
TTGCACTTTGCCAGAATTGGCACCCATCTTAACAACTGCTTCTGCTGCATCTGAATCCGGCTTTCGTGAAGTTTTTATCGATGTTACTGCTGCATGGATGTCATCAACACCACCCATCATGCTTGCTTCTACCTTGCGCTTACCTTCTTTTATTTCTTGCTGTAAGTTCTGTAACTCTTCAAAGCGCACTTCACGATTAACTTCTTCTTTAACATGCGCAACATAGCGCTGTAACCGACCAACAAAAGCACCTACCGTGCGCGCTAAGTGCGGTAACTTATCTGGACCAACTACGAGCAGCGTGACCACTGCAATAATCATCAATTCTGAAAAAGAAATATCAAACACGTTTGCAGCCTAAATTACTGCTTGTTCTTTTCTGTTACTTCGCCTTCTATAGTAGTCCCTGTTGTGTCAGCTGCATCATCACCTTCATTTTCTTTAACTGCTTTTTTAAACTCTTTTACAGCACCACCAACATCACTACCGATATTCCGTAATTTTTTGGTCCCAAAGACCAAGACTACGATAAGTAGCACAATTAACCAGTGCCATATACTAAATGCGCCCATCTCAAAATCTCCTTAGTTATTGTATTTGCTAATCAACCACCAAACACATGTACGTGAATATGAAAAACCTCTTGCCCACCTTCGCGACCAGTATTGATTAACGTTTTAAATCCTTGTAACCCCTGCTCAGTGGCAAGTTTGGGTGCTAGTAACAACATTTTCCCCAATAGTGACTTATTCGTCTCATCACACTCTTTTAAGCTATCAATATGTAGCTTAGGTACAATCAAAAAGTGAACTTTAGCCATAGGCTTGATATCATTGAAAACAATGACATCATCGTCTTCATAAATTGTAGTCGATGGTATAACGCGATCTATAATTTTACAAAACAGACAGTCTGTAGCCATTTTTTAAATCCTATTAAATCAACGGTAATTGCAGCAAAACTAGTCCTTGTCTCTAGCATTTTTTTCATCAATACCAGACAAACCCTCGCGTCTCGCCAACTCATTCAGCACATCTTGTGGTTTCAAACCCGCTTTTGCAAGCATCACCATGGTATGAAACCATAAATCTGCTGTTTCATAGATGATTTCATCCGCGTTACCACCCTTAGCAGCGATAATGGTTTCTGTTGCCTCTTCACCTACTTTTTTAAGAATACTGTCCATACCTTTGCTATATAACTTAGCTACGTAGGATGTGTCTGGCTCTACAGTTTTACGCTGCTCCAACAAGTCTGCCAATCGGTTTAATATGTCACTCATGCTAATGGTTTGTAGATATCTTCTGGATTCTTAATAATGGGCTGATCGATCTCCCACCGATTATCATTTAATTTCTGAAAAAAGCAGTTATGTCTTCCTGTGTGACAAGCTATACCACCCTCTTGTTCAACATCAATCAATATGACATCTTCATCGCAATCTAGTCTAATTTCATGCACATGCTGCACATGACCTGAAGACTCACCTTTACGCCATAATTTTTGACGCGACCTTGACCAATAGACCGCCTGTTTGGATTCATTGGTTAGCTTTAGCGCTTCACGATTCATCCAAGCAAACATCAGCACCTTCCCCGTTTTGCGCTCTTGCGCGATAACAGGCACCAAGCCATCTTTATCCCAATTTATTTTATCTAACCAATCCATTTGTTTCGCTATAACCTAACTTCAATATGATGCTGCTGCATATACGTTTTAGCTTCCTTTACTGTATATTCGCCATAATGAAAAATACTAGCAGCAAGCACCGCATCTGCGCCACCCACTTTAATACCATCGACTAGATGCTGCAAATTACCAACACCACCAGATGCAATAAGTGGCACATCTACCGCATTTGAAATTGCTCTATTGAGTTCGTTGTTAAATCCAGTTTTCGTACCATCTCGATCCATACTGGTCACAAGCAACTCGCCTGCACCCAGTGAGACCATTTTTTTTGCCCATTCGACTGCATCTAGTCCCGTTGGTTTACGTCCACCGTGTGTAAAAACTTCCCAATCAAATGGCTGATCATCCACCTTTTTTGCATCAATAGCAACAACGATACATTGCGATCCAAACCGGGCAGATGCCGCTGCTACCATTTGCGGATTAAAAACTGCAGTGGTATTGATACTGACTTTATCAGCACCTGCGTTGAGTAATCGGCGCACATCTTCTACTTCTCGCACGCCTCCACCTACAGTGAGTGGGATAAATACTTGACTAGCAACATCTTCAAT
>CAXIBZ010000285.1:0-2313 GCA_964022105.1 uncultured Methylophilaceae bacterium | reverse complement strand
TTAACTTTATCCCACAAGGCTTTACAGCCTGCTGTATCTCCAGTAAACACTAAACTTTGATTGCCACTATCAAGTTGATAGCCGACAGCTGGGACACCATGATTAGCTGGTAGTGCAGTAATCATTCTGCCTACCAAGGTCACCGTATCACCTACATTCAGTGTCTTGTAGGTCAGCAATGGCTTTTGTCGATTAGGAATTAAGTTAAAATTCGGCCAGATTAACCAATTAAATACATGCTCTTTCAGTATCTGTATGACTTGTGCACTGGCATAAACATTAATTGTCTCATCTCGCAATCCCAGCACGGAATCTAATAGCAAAGGCAAAAATGCGATATGATCCATGTGCGCGTGGGTGATAAAAATATGATTAATCTTTTGCAACGCTGTGAGTGACAACCCGCCAACGCCTGTACCAGCATCAATCAAGATGTCGTCATCTACTAACATCGACGTGGTTTGTAGATCACCTCCTACGCCTCCACTACAGCCTAAAATTTTTATTTTCATCGTTTCTAACTCTTCTTTACTTTACTGTACTTTAAATGACAGCAATAAGCTTGCCAATTAACACTTACACACATTACCCATCATGACTAACAAGCTAATGTGATTAAGACGAATCCTTTATAATTTTGCTATTTGACTGAAAAGCGATAAAGATTATGCATGACATCCCGATTGAAATAAGCAACAGCAAAAGTCCTACTGCAAGCGTTATTTGGCTACATGGCCTTGGCGCCGATGGGAACGATTTCGTTCCTGTTGTTGAAATGCTAGATTTGCCAGAATACCGCTTTATATTGCCACACGCACCATTTTTAAATGTAACGCTAAATGGCGGTTATGAAATGCGAGCTTGGTATGATTTGTATGGGCTTAACGCAAATGCAGCGCAAGATGACGCGGGCATTAGAAAGACGCAAGCGTACATCGAAAGCCTAATCGACAAAGAGCTGAGTAGCGGCATTCAATCGAACAAGATCGTTTTAGCTGGCTTTTCTCAAGGTGGCGCTGTGGTATTGCACACGGGCTTACGTTGTACAAAAAAATTAGCAGGCGTGATTGCACTATCCACTTACCTACCATTACGTTCGAGTCTGCAAAATGAGAAAGCACTAGAAAACCAAAACACACCTATCTTTATGACGCATGGCACGCAGGATGAAGTTATCGAATTATCCATAGCAGAAGCATCATATCGAGCACTCAAGCATGAAGGTTATTCTGTCGAGTGGCATAACTTTCCCATCGGTCATAGTGTTTCTATCGACGAAATTGACGAAATACGCACATTTTTACTTAAGGTCCTTGCATAAGCATTTATTAGAGAGCATGTGGTTGTAATTTTTGTTAAAATAAGCCAACCGCCGATAATCATTACAATCAAACAACTCATGCAAAATAACAACGCTGAAACCCCGCCTAGCTATGAAACTGCAATTGCTGAGTTGGAATCAATCGTTAATCAAATGGAGTCGGAGAAACTTTCACTAGAACAGTCCTTAGCCGCTTACAAGCGGGGTGCAGAACTACTAAAAATTTGTCAGCAATCATTAGCAGCAGCAGAACAGCAAATACAAATCGTATCAGAGGAAAATAAACTGACGGATTATAGTCAGGATTAAAGCAAACCCATTATGATAAATGAAGCCTCCACGTCAGCAGAAAATCAAGCGCAAGCTTTTAAAACCTGGGTAGGTAATATGCAGCTACATATAGAAGGCATATTAGACAAATACCTACCAGCCTCTAATATCAAACCAGAGCGACTACATGACGCGATGCGCTATGCAACGCTCGGCGGCGGAAAACGAGTGCGAGCACTACTTGCTTATGCCGCAGGTGAATTCTGTGGTGCTAATACAGAGAAAGTCGATGCCGCGGCTGCAGCAGTCGAGCTCATTCATGCATTTTCACTGGTACACGATGATATGCCATGTATGGATGATGATGATTTGCGACGAGGCAAAACATCAACACATAAAAAATATGGCGATGCAATTGCGCTATTAGTAGGCGATTCGCTCCAAAGTCTGGCTTTCCAGCTTATCTCACAAGACTTAAATTTAAGAAGTCCGCAAAAAATAAAAATGTTACACATGTTAGCGCTAGCAACTGGATCAAGAGGTATGGCTGGTGGTCAGGCAATTGACATGGAGAACATCGGCATCCCGCTGACGCAAGCAGAATTAGAAACCATGCACATTCACAAAACAGGCGCTTTGATACGCGCAGCTACATTAATGGGTGCCTATAGCGCATACCGTCATAATGAGGAAAAGATAAAAGCTGCTGACCATTTTTCAAA
>CAXIBZ010000284.1:0-2324 GCA_964022105.1 uncultured Methylophilaceae bacterium | reverse complement strand
AGCTTGTGGCGTGTGTGCTAGTTGCCTGTGGTTAAAAGAGGGTGCACATCCTGATTTTAAATTAATCACGCCTGAGGAAGAAAGTGTTGCAGAAGGTAATACCAAAAAGAAAGTCAGTAAAAAAAGTCAAATTACAGTGTCTCAAATCAGGCAGCTATATGATTATCTGAGTTTGACAACGCACCAAGTAGGTGGGCTTCGTATAATCTTGATTTCTCCTGCTGAGACATTAAATTTAGCATCAGCTAATGCTTTGCTTAAAATGTTAGAAGAGCCGCCAGCTAATACGGTTTTTATTTTAGTTTCCAACCAGTCACAGCGATTATTACCGACGATCATTAGTCGCTGCCAAGTATTAGATTTACCTATACCATCGCCTCAAGATGCGATTGAATGGCTAAACGATCAAAATGTTGTAAAAGCTGAAGTAGCACTACAATATGCAGGTGGTGCACCATTAGAAGCCATCAGAATTGCAGAACAGCTTACTGAAAATGACAAGATAATCAAGCAATTAGCGTTGGGAAATCGCTTAGATCCGTTTATCTCCGCACCTTTGTTGGCAGCACTTGGAATGGACAAGGCGCTTGATGCGATCCAAAAATGGACCTTTGATTTATTAAGTTATAAACTTGTTCGTGAATTTCGTTATCACGGACAATATGTAAATGCTTTGCAAGTGTTATGTAAAAGCGTAAACTTAGGCGGTTTGCTACAATTTCAGCGTAGCTTGGATGATGCCAAAAGAACCGCAAATCACCCGCTAAATAATGAAATGCAATTAGAAAATATCTTATTGCAGTATACGCGAGTGTTTAGTCTGTAATTTTTAATTTAAATGAAAGAATGCAATAGTGAGTTTAGACGCTAATACCGATCAGCAAGCTGCTAATAAACCTGGCGTACTTTCTTTAGCGATTAAAGAAAAAGCTGCCTTGTACACAGCATATATGCCATATATTAAAGGTGGTGGATTATTTATCCCAACCAACAAAAGCTTCAATATTGGCGATGAGGTCTTTATGCTGTTGAGCTTAATTGATGATCCGGCAAAATTAAAAGTGGTTGGTAAAGTTATTTGGATTTCGCCTGTGCCGCACAATGGTAGACCACAAGGCATAGGGGTACAGTTCAGTGAAAAAGACGGTGGCAATGAAGTTAAGAATAAAATCGAAGCCATTTTAGGTGGGGCACTAAAGTCAAATCGCGCAACGCACACAATGTAATGACTATGTTTGTTGATTCACACTGTCATCTCAATTTCCCTGAGTTATCTGAAAATATCGCATCTGTTCGGCAACTCATGCATGATGAGAAAATAGGTCATGCATTATGTGTCTCTGTAACGCTAGATAAATTTCCAGAAGTACTCAGCTTAGCTGAGCAATATGATAATTTTTATGCGTCTGTCGGTGTACACCCAGATTATGAAGATATACAAGAACCAACGGTGGCAGAGTTAGTCAGCTTAGCCAAGCATCCCAAGGTTGTTGCAATCGGTGAAACAGGCTTAGATTATTTTCGACTAACTGGCGATTTAGAATGGCAGCGAGAGCGCTTCCGCACACACATTCGCGCAGCCATTCTAGCCGACAAGCCTTTAATTATTCATACACGCAATGCTGTTGATGACACGTTACGCATTATGCGAGAAGAGGGCGTGGAGAAAGTAGGGGGTGTTTTACATTGCTTTACTGAAAGCTGGGAGATGGCAAAAGCAGCCATTGAAATGGGTTTTTATATCTCATTTTCTGGTATTGTCACTTTTAAAAATGCCAAAGAATTAAAAGAAGTTGCTAAGCATGTGCCACTAGAGCGAATATTAATAGAAACAGACTCCCCCTATCTGGCTCCTGTGCCATTTAGAGGCAAGATAAACCAGCCAGCCTATGTAAAATACGTCGGTCAGGAGATTGCTAACCTGCGCGGTATTAGCATAGAGGAAGTGGCAGCGGCAACAACGAAGAACTTTTTTAAACTGTTCAAGCATGCAGTCAATCATGAAGAAATCCTATGCAACTAACGATACTGGGGGCAGGTTCTAGCGCTGGCACGCCTGTCATCGGTTGTAGTTGTCAAACATGCCAATCAGATAATGTACGTAATCGGCGCACCAGATGTTCTAGCATTATTACACTGGATAGCGGCGAGACTATTCTCATTGATACTGGCCCAGATTTACGGTTTCAAGCCTTAAGAGAAGGCATTACCAATGTCGATGCTGTGCTCTATACTCATACCCATGCAGATCATTTACACGGTATTGATGATTTGCGCAGCTTTTGCCAGATCAATCGACGGCAAATACCTCTTTTTGCGCGTAA
>CAXIBZ010000283.1:0-2368 GCA_964022105.1 uncultured Methylophilaceae bacterium | reverse complement strand
CAATTTAACGCTCACACCTCTATCAACAGCATCACGTAGTGCATGCCTAAAGCGTAAGCCAGGCAGAAAATATGCATTTGCAATGATAATTTCGGATTTGGCAGATTCTATGGCTGATAAATACGCATTCTCGATATCACGACGATGTTTTAGATTGTCACGGACTAAATATGCCGCTCGAATACGACCAGCAAATAGCTGAGCGCTGTCTATTTTAACTGTAGTTTGTCGTGTTTGATAAAACTGCCTGCGGCACACCCCTTTCCAGATATGTTTAACATTGTCTTGAATATCTTTCAATAAAGGACCTCTTACCTGAACAGCATAATCAATACGAGGCGGAATATGTGATGGTGTGTTGTCATCATCAATAATATTGATGCCGCCTACAAAAGCAACTGCTCCATCTACTACACTGACTTTGCTATGTAAACGCCTTAGTCGGCTTCGCTTTAATGTCCATGGAGAAATTTTTGGCCGGAAAAACAGAACCTCAACGCCAACATCCATTAACTCTTTAAGATATACTTTTGACAGTATCCGTGAGCCAAAACCATCAAGCAATAAATGAACACTAACGCCCCTTTTTGCGGCCTGCTGAAGCGCTTCACCTATCCGCTCACCTGTTTTGTCCAACTCAAATATATAGGTTAGTAAATAAATTTCGTGTTTCGCATTATCAATAGCGCTTATCAATGCTGGAAAGTAATCTGTTCCATTACATAATAAGGTAATTTGATTACCAGTCAGGTATTGACTCATAAACGAGTTAAATCTGCGGTTAAGGCAGCATGGTCAGATAAATTTGCCACTACTGCACCGCTATGTACTTGGCAATGCTGTATATCAAAGCCACGTGCGTATATACGATCTAATTTAAACATGGGCAATAGTGAAGGAAAGCTTCTAGCATGTGCACCGTGTGTCATTTTAAACACCTCTTGTAAATGCTGCTGTTCGGACAACATTAGACCAGCCTCTTGTTTCCAATCATTAAAATCTCCTGCGACAATCAGTGGCGCATCCTTTGGAACAAGCTGATTAATGCGCGCATTCAAGGATTTTAACTGTTTGCGACGCCATAGTGAAAACAACCCAAAATGTACACAAATACAGTGTAGATTGTCATGCCATTCTGGCACACTAATTTCACAATGCAACAAGCCTCTTTGTTCTGCAAAACTTGCAGACACATCTTCATTTTCCCATTTAATAATAGGATACTTTGACAATATAGCGTTGCCATGGTGACCGCCGGAAAGAACGGCATTTTTCCCATAAGCATAATTGTGCCATATACTATCTGCAAGGAATTCGTACTGAGTATTTAAAGTTAACTTGCTATGTCTAGCGTGCTCTCCTCTAACCTCTTGCAGAAAAACAATGTCTGCATGTAGTTTCCTGACTAGCTCGCGCTGCTTATTTAAGACGAGGCGTGTATTAAAACTACTCACCCCTTTATGAATATTAAAAGTCGCAATACGTAAAGTAGGTTTCACAAGAAGCCTTCCATCTTTTTACTCATTCATTGCACTTCTGCATTGATATGTAGCCATTATTTGTAAACAATTGAGCATTATTGCAATTTTAAAGTTAATTCATTATCAATACAGCTGCTCCTTTTATCTTACCTTGCTGTAGCTTTTGAATGGCTTCATTAGCTTGGAATAAATTAAAACTTTCCACTTTGGTTTGAACACCTAGCTTGGGAGCTAAATTGAAAAACTTTTCGCCATCATCACGTGTAAGGTTAGCTATTGAGCACACTTGACGTTCACCCCAAAGGATAGCATAAGGAAAGGCAGGAATATCACTCATATGAATCCCAGCACATATGACTTTTCCACCCTTTGTAACATTACTTAATGCCAATGGAATTAGGGAACCTACAGGCGCAAAAATAATAGCGGCATCCATTTCTTTAGGTGGCGGCGTATCTGAATCTCCAGCCCAAATTGCGCCCATTTCCATTGCAAATTTCTGGGTAAGAATATCACCAAGCTTGGTAAAAGCGTAAACTTCCCGTTTTTGCGCGCATGCCACTTGAGTGATGATGTGAGCTGCTGCCCCAAAACCATAAACGCCCAGTCGTTGTGCATTCTCTGCTGCAACCAGCGCTCGATAGCCTATCAGACCAGCACAAAGCAGTGGCGCAGCTTCTGCGTCAGAGTAAATGTCTGGGATGAGGAAACAGTATCGCTGATCGGCAACAATATATTCAGCAAACCCTCCGTCTAACGTATACCCAGTAAACAAAGCTGCATCACAAAGATTTTCACGACCACTTTGACAATATTGACAGCTTCCACAAGTGTGTCCTAGCCACGGCACACCCAGCCTTTGTCCCACATTAAACTGCTCAACTTGA
>CAXIBZ010000282.1:0-2379 GCA_964022105.1 uncultured Methylophilaceae bacterium | reverse complement strand
TACTATCTTGCACTGATTGCTGAAGAAAACGGAAAACACAAGGAAGCGCTTACCAATATAGCTTTATTGTCGGCATTAGACGAAAATGCCGCCAACGAGTTAAAATCCGTGGTATATGATTAATCATGCTTGGATAAAAAAACTGAGTATCGCACTCATCGCCATCGCTTTAATATTTGGCATTAGCTATTTTTATTCTCAACCAGACCAAACCACCTCAGCTCCTCAAGAAAATGATATTGCGCTTGTCACAGCAATTAACGATTGTGATGAAATTACTGAACGCGCAGCTGCACACTTAAAAGCTGTAGTTGAATTCCAAAAATTAGAAATTATCGGCCGTAAAGCGCGTGTGTTTAAGTTATGCATGGGCGACCATGGTTATATGGAAAACAAACGATGGTTAGACTACATAAAGCCTATCGCCAATAAAGAAGCTAAAGCTACCAATATATCTGTTGATGAGGCGCTGGAAAATCGACGCCGTGCTGATATGAAAGTGGCAAATAAAGCACCTTCTTACTGGATTAAACGTGAGATTAAATAAGCATTAAACATATAAACATCGTGCTCTATCTGTAAAAATCATTACCAATTTTTGTTCAACCACTATCTTTTCACTGCCCTCATCCCAAAATGTTTCTACAAATCATGGCTATCCCCAGTCACGATAGGCTAGCAATACTGTAATATTTGCACGATAATAACCGTTTGAAATGTTAATTTATACAGATTAATATGATTAATCCAATAATCGCGTCTTAACATATAGTGAATGACAAAATGAAAAAAACATCCATTTCCAGTGTTGTATGCTTAGATATTATTGATTTTGCAAAAAAATCAAAACTGGAACAACAAGCCACTAAGAAGCGATTAGATGATTTAGTTGCACATGCCGTTGTTGATATTCCTGAAAACGACCGCTTAATTGTCGACACGGGTCATGGCGTTGTGATCACCTGTAGCGGCCCGCTGGAAAATGCGCTCGAAGACGCTTTATTTATTGCCTTAACAATCCGCGATGAAATATTGAATACCAATACTGAGGTGGAATATCCATTATATCTATTGATGGGTATTAATTTGGGCTCAGTAAAGGTTGCTGATAGCGTCAATGTCAATGAGCCACCAACTATTATTGGTGAGGGACTAATCGAAGCACAACGGATTATGAGTTTTGCCAAGCCGAATCAAATTCTGGTCTCACGCGCTTATTACGACATGGCATCCAAATTAACATTGGAAATCGCACAAATGTTTGAGAAATATGATATGCATGCTTATGAGCATGATATTTATGCTGTGCGCCTTCTTAATGATAAAGCTGCATCTATCGATCATGCTCTACCAATGACGCAGAAAGAAATGAACGAAGAGGATACTGAACCTGCCGCTAACGATGTTAACTGGCGCAATTATTTACTACCTATCCTACTAGCAATGATTATGGTGTTTGCTTTAACAAAATGGATGAATGCTGATAACAGTAATGAAAATGAAGCGCAACCTACAGCAGCAAACACATTACCAGATCAGTCTGCTCCTGTCATCAGCGATGATGACACCAGTTTCGATCTGATGACTGATGAATCTGACACTATCGAATCTACAGAAGCTACTAAAGAAAAGAACACGCAAGAAAAGGTAGATCCAGCAAAAACGCCAGTCAAAAAATCTACACCCCAGAAAACAACATCCAAAAAGATCACAAGTGTTCCAAAAACTGAAACTGATTCAAGTAATTCTGTGGTTGAAGAACCTAAGGTAATAGAGTCCAATCAAGAAGAGAAAAAAGAACCAGCGGCACAAACAACAATAGATTCAGAAAAATCAACTTGGGATAAGTTCAAAGAAAGCATTAAGCAGGGCGCAGATAAAGAATGTACCCAGGCAGAGAAAGCCTTAAACCAGTGTAACTAATAATAAACTAGATGATTAACAATTTAGCTGTTTCAATTAATTGGTTAGAAAAATCAACTAGTTTGATGTTTCTCTTTTTTGCCATATTAGTAAGCATTTCATATGCTTCATTTTCACCTAAATTACGCTGTCTCATCAAAATATCTCTTGCTCGTTCCACGATTTTTTGATCATGCAAATTAAAACAGTTTTGCTCAATATCTTCTTGATATACAATTCCATTTTTATAATTAACAATACCTGCTTCCATTACAGAGTTAAACCTTTCATTTCATACTACTGATTGTTTAAATTCACATCTGCTCTTAACGTGGTTCAGTACCTCAAATAGTTGTATAACCACGTTAAAATTAATTACTTCTAATTTTGGTAGCAATTGCCGTGCCATAGACTAAAAATAGCATTTAAGTTACTGTTTATTATTAATAATTTACGATATTAGCAGTTATATTTTTT
>CAXIBZ010000281.1:0-2404 GCA_964022105.1 uncultured Methylophilaceae bacterium | reverse complement strand
CTGGCCAGCAACTTCCGCAGCGAGCAGTCGTTATCCGATTATTTGATTGCAACTAATGTAGTTGCCATTGCCGATATAGATACCCGAAAACTAACGCGAACATTACGCGAAAAGGGTGCGCAGGCAGGCTGTATTTATGTGGGGGAAGATGTTGAGCAAGCATTAGCCCTAGCAAAGAAATTCCCTGGTCTTGCAGGTATGGATTTAGCTAAAGTTGTCAGCTGCCAATCTGAATATGAATATACAGATGGGGAGTGGGAATTAGGAAAAGGTTATGTGGCAAGAGATGATAAACCTTATCACGTTGTTGCTTTTGATTATGGTGTGAAACGAAACATTCTGCGTATGTTGGTCAGTCGAGGCTGCAAAGTAACCGTTTTACCAGCGCAAACAACAGCTGAAGAAGCGCTCAAATATAAACCAGACGGTATCTTCTTATCGAATGGCCCAGGTGACCCAGAGCCATGTGACTATGCCATTAAAGCAATTAAAACACTACTTGAGACCAACATCCCTATGTTTGGTATTTGTTTAGGACATCAACTTCTTGCACTTGCAACTGGTGCAAAAACGATAAAAATGAAATTTGGTCACCATGGTGCAAATCACCCTGTGCAAGATGTAGAAAACAAACGTGTTTACATTACCAGTCAGAATCATGGTTTTGCGGTAGATCAACAAAGTCTGCCATCTAATGTTAAAACGACGCATATCTCACTGTTTGATGGTAGTTTGCAAGGTATCGCGTTACAAGATAAGCCCGCATTTAGTTTTCAAGGACACCCCGAGGCCAGTCCAGGACCGACAGAAATGAGTTATTTGTTTGATCGCTTTATTAGCTTGATGCAAGAAAGGAAGGCTGGCTAATGGCTAAGCGTACAGATATTAAGTCGATATTAATTATTGGTGCAGGTCCAATCGTAATTGGTCAAGCATGTGAGTTTGATTATTCTGGGGCACAAGCTTGCAAGGCCTTGCGTGAGGAAGGTTACCGCGTTATTTTGGTTAACTCAAATCCAGCAACCATCATGACTGATCCAGAAATGGCTGATGCTACCTATATTGAGCCGATCAATTGGCGTGTGATTGAGAAAATTATCGCCAAAGAAAAGCCAGATGCATTGTTGCCGACAATGGGTGGTCAAACAGCATTGAACTGCGCTTTAGACCTAGATAGACATGGTGTACTGAAGCAATACAATGTAGAGTTGATTGGTGCGTCTAAAGAAGCGATTGACAAAGCAGAGGATCGTCAGAAGTTCAAAGAGGCAATGGATAAGATTGGTCTGGGGTCTGCGCGCTCAGCTATCGCCCATAGCATGGAAGAGGCGCTACAAGTGCAAGCCAATATTGGCTTTCCAGCCATTATCAGACCATCATTTACCATGGGTGGCAGTGGTGGCGGAATTGCTTATAATCGTGAGGAGTTTGTATCAATTTGCGAGCGTGGGCTTGAAGCATCGCCCACAAATGAGCTATTGATCGAAGAGTCCATGCTTGGTTGGAAAGAGTATGAGATGGAAGTGGTGCGAGATTCTGCGGATAACTGCATCATCATTTGCTCTATTGAAAACCTGGACCCAATGGGTGTGCATACTGGGGACTCAATTACCGTTGCACCCGCACAGACTTTGACCGATAAAGAATATCAAATCATGCGTAATGCCTCATTGGCTGTATTACGTGAAATCGGTGTTGACACAGGTGGCTCTAACGTACAGTTTGCGATTAACCCTGAAGATGGCCGTATGATTGTGATTGAAATGAATCCACGCGTTTCTAGATCATCTGCGCTTGCATCTAAAGCAACCGGGTTCCCAATTGCCAAAGTAGCTGCCAAGCTTGCAGTTGGCTACACACTAGATGAATTGAAGAATGAAATTACAGGTGGACAAACCCCTGCTTCTTTCGAGCCTTCGATAGACTATGTAGTAACAAAAATACCTCGATTTGCGTTTGAGAAGTTTCCTCAGGCAGATAGCCGCTTAACAACTCAAATGAAGTCCGTGGGTGAAGTGATGGCAATTGGACGCAACTTCCAAGAGTCATTCCAAAAAGCTTTACGCGGATTAGAGGTTGGAGTCGATGGATTAGATAGCTTAACCAAAGATATTGATGTTATTGTCAAAGAATTGGGTGAGCCGCGATCAGAGCGCATCTGGTATGTCGGTGATGCTTTCAGAATGGGAATGACAGTTCCTGAAGTTTTTAATGTAAGTAAAATTGACCCATGGTTCCTTTCCCAGATTGAAGACATTGTTCAGCGTGAAAAAGCACTGGAAGGAAAGCATATTGCGGATTTGGATAAAGATGCGTTGTATCAGCTTAAACGCGTTGGTTTTTCAGATATGCGTTTAGCTAGACTCTTAGATACAGATCAACATGCCGTTCGTGCTTAACGACA
>CAXIBZ010000280.1:0-2418 GCA_964022105.1 uncultured Methylophilaceae bacterium | reverse complement strand
GGTAAACCCAGCATCAATAGCAGCTTTGGCTGCATCTTTGATATGTATAGGCGTGTCAAAGTCAGGTTCTCCCGCAGCTAGACCGATGATAGGCCTGCCTTCTGCTTTATATTTGCCGGCTTTTGCTGTAATTGCAAGGGTTGGTGATTCTTTAATGCTTAATACGCGTGTTGAGAGAATCGATTGAGACGAAGAGTTTGCCAAAATGCGCTTTCCTTAATGCGAGAAAATATTTAACTTGTTAGAGGGATTTTAATTTAACCCAGTATTCTACGCAAAAAATGGTCATTTAGGTAAGCTAGTTTATGCAAATAAAAAGCCCCGAATGGGGCTTTATTTATTAGCAAGTTGCATTGCATTCGTTAAAAGCTTTGTATTGCTCGCCAACTTCTTTATCAATTTTAATGAGTTCAGCGTAGACATGGTTGAGTGAGTTTTGATCGCCACTTTTTTTGGCTAAATCACCCACTTTCATCAACGCGTCAATGTTACTCATATCTAATGCAATGGATTGTTCATAATATTGTTTTGCTAAGTCAATATTGCCAAGATTTTCTTGACTAACACCCAAAGCAATCCATGCATCAGGGCTTTTTGGCTCTGCATTGGTCCATCTAGTGGCTACTTCTTGCAGTTTTGGCCAGTCGTGACGAGATTCTGGTACAGCTGCCTGCATGTAAAAGGGCTTTTTATCTTCGTCTTCTTCCCAGAGTGCTTTTCCAGTAATTGGAAACTTGGTTTCTTCTGGAAGTTCTTTAAGTACTTCTATCCATTCCACAGGTAAAGCAAAGTGAATACTGCCACCTCTACCAGCGGTTTTGAAGGTATTAATACCCACTAAATAGCCATTCATATCGTATAAGCCGCTTCCGCTTGCGCCCATTAGGAATTTAGCATTCGTTCTAATTACTTTGCCAGGGTTTGCAGCATATAAACCTTGCACGTTGCCAGTTGAGGTAAGTGGGGCGGGTGAACCACTCGAATGTCCAATGCCAGCCACTTCTTGTCCTCGTTTGAGTGAGGTACTGTTTCCTATTCTGACAGGTTGTAATGGCAATGGGTCAGTTGTAACTAAACACAAGTCGTGCCATGTGTCTGCTCTAACAGTTTTGATTGCGAAGGTATCCTGACCTCTTGATATCCAAGGCTGATTGGTACTTCTAAAAACGTGACAATTGGTAATGACGGTGTCTTTATCAACAACAACGCCAGAGCCATAGGCGAGCCCGCCTGTCTGATTGTAGCCACGTATCATCACGGTACTGAAGTAAGATTCTATGAGTGCTTGCTTGTCGTAGGCATAAGCTGATGCAGCGCTTGCTAGTAAAGCGCAAAAAAGGATAATGATTTGCATAATATTTTTGTGTTCTCGAATAATTTTCTATTAGCACAGACTTTGCTCTGTAAACAAAGTTCTACATTTAGTTATTTTGATGAAAAAGATGACCTAAGCATTATGGCTAAAGCCTGTTAAAATCTACTGTTGATTTTAATGTAGAGATGATGTGTGATTGTTACCTTTCCAAACAGTAAGTATCAGCTTCACCAGCCTTTTCCGCCCGCGGGCGATCAACCCAAAGCCATTGACCAACTGGAGCAAGGTATTAGAGATGGTTTGAAGTATCAAACATTGCTTGGTGTAACGGGTTCTGGCAAGACGTATACGATGGCGAATGTGATTGCGCGTTTAGGGAGGCCAGCTATTGTGATGGCCCCAAATAAAACATTGGCAGCACAGCTATATAGCGAGTTTAGAGAGTTTTTTCCAAATAACTCTGTAGAGTATTTTGTTAGTTACTACGATTACTATCAGCCTGAAGCTTATGTGCCGTCACGTGATTTGTTTATCGAAAAAGACTCCAGCATTAACGACCATATTGAGCAAATGCGGCTATCTGCTACCAAGGCTCTATTGGAGCGTGAGGACAGTATTATTGTTGCCTCTGTATCAGCTATCTACGGCATAGGTGATCCACAAGATTACCATGCCATGGTTTTACATCTTAAGCAGGGCGATAAAATGCTCCAGCGCGATGCCATTGAAATATTGATTGGCATGCAATACCAACGCAATGATTTTGATTTCAGCCGCGGTTCTTTTAGGGTGCGTGGCGATGTGATTGATATTTTCCCGGCAGAAAATAATGAAACAGCGGTACGGGTAAGTTTGTTCGACGATGAGGTGGAAACGATTTCATTGTTTGACCCTTTAACAGGTGAGATTTTTAATAAGATTCCCCGCTTTACTATCTATCCTAAAAGTCATTATGTGACAACCAGAGAGACCACGCTTAGGGCGATGGAAACCATTAAAGCCGAGCTACGCGAACGTGTCGACTTTTTTGTGAAAGAGCAAAAGTTGGTCGAAGCGCAGCGCATAGAACAGCGTACGCGCTTTGATTTGGAAATGTTGAACGA
>CAXIBZ010000279.1:0-2491 GCA_964022105.1 uncultured Methylophilaceae bacterium | reverse complement strand
GGTGTGCTTGGTTTAGAACGGTTCATCCAACAAGAACCTGAGCCTTTTATCCATAAAGGTTTACAGCTAATCGCTGATGGTACAGATCCAGAAAAAATTAGGGAAGTATGCGCAATAGATATGCATTTTTATGAGGTGCAACAACGTAATGCATTAAAAATATGGGAAGCTGCTGGCGGCTATGCACCGACCATTGGCATTCTTGGCGCGGTCATTGGGCTGATTCATGTCATGGAAAATCTATCCGATCCAAACTTATTGGGCAGCGGTATCGAAGTGGCTTTTGTCGCCACCAATTATGGTGTAGCGCTTGCCAATATTGTTTTTTTACCTATCGCCGGCAAATTAAAATCTCACCTTCAGCATGAAGTAATGCGTCGCGAAATGTTACTAAACGCATGGGTCTCGATAGTTAAAGGCGATAACCCTAAAATTGTGCAAGAACGCCTAGAGTCTTATTTAAGATAAAAGATTAAATATGGTAAGAAGACCATTAGAAGACGATGAAGACAACCCAGAACGCTGGCTAGTGTCCTATGCTGATTTCATCACCTTACTCTTTGCATTTTTTGTGGTGATGTACTCGGTTTCGTCTGTCAATCAAAGCAAGTATATGAAAGTATCTTCTTCTATTAATACGGCTTTCAGCAAAACAAAATCTAATCAAGACAGCAGCAATTCGACCGTGCAAAAAAAACATGCAGAACGCAACACACAACTTCAGCCACCTGCACCCCCTGACAAGGTGGCGCAGATCAATGAAGCAGATGTTGCATCAATGACTGCGCTTGGGGAAAAATTGTCTAAAACACTTGCGCCATGGATTAAAGCAGGTAATGCACGCATTATTCAAAACAGTCAAGGGCTACGTATCGATATAAAAGACGTTACTCTCTTTACTGCTGGCTCTGCTGATTTAACAGAGCCTGCTAAAGTGATGCTAAAAGATATCGCCGCACCATTAACGATTAATAGCCATAACGTGCTTATCGAAGGTCACACCGACAATACGCCTATACATATACAGAATGCTGCGTTCTTTTCTAACTGGGAGCTCTCTGCCGTGCGGGCAAGTAGTATTACTAGTCTGCTCAACGAAGCGGGCATCGAAAAAATACGTCTTAGCGCACTCGGTTATGGTCCATCTCAACCCGCAGCGGACAATATGACAGAGGCTGGTCGTGAGATTAATCGACATGTAACGATCATGGTTTTATACCACCCGCTTAATAGCGCTAACAATGATGGTGTTGAAATCATACCGGATGCAAACTGACACCACCTGACACCACCTGACACCACCTGACACCAAGAAGAAGTCTATACGCGCTGGTAGTTTCCCCAACAAAGGGTATACTTTACGCAATTCTGATCGCTGTGTAAGAATATAACAATGAACAAACGAATTGTGCCCTGGCTTGCCTTAATTGGTCTCATTTTGCTCGCCTTCTATGTCTTGACGCCCTTTCTAAAACCGATTGCATGGGCGGGCATACTTAGTTATGCGTCATGGCCAATTGCACAGCGCATACGCCTGTGGTGCAATGAACGAGATACGTTAGCCGCTGCATTTGCAACTGCTTTGGTTGCTATCACTTTAATATTGCCACTGGTTTGGTTAGTGTGGCTTGCGCAAAATGAAATCGCACAGTTATACCCACTCATCAAAGCATTTTTAGAAGAACCATATCAGACACCTTCTTTTTTTCTGGAACATAGCTGGTTAAATCAACTGTTTGGCGACTGGTTGAATAAACTAGCCACTGCTGCTTCAGAGAAGGATGGTCTTAGTTCCATCATCAAACCATGGTTATCGACCAACATTAGTAGCATTGCCAACGTAGCTGGTGGTATTGGTAAAAATATTGCCAAATTGATATTCGTCATTTTAATTTTGTTCTTTTTTTATCGCGATGGTACTGAAATCATTAAACAGCTACGCCATGTACTAGCCAAGTTTATCGGCTCACAATCCAATCAATATTTACACGCTGTAGGCATGACCACACGTGCTGTCGTGTATGGTGTCTTGTTGACTGCGATTGCACAAGGCTTGGTCGCTGGGTTAGGTTACTGGGTGGCAGGTTCATCATCACCAGTACTTTTCGGCATCATTACTGCTGTTTTAGCACTGGTACCATTTTGCACCCCGCTTGCATGGGGAGCAGCCGGACTTTTGCTATTTTTGCAAGGCAACACCGCAGGCGCCATTGGTATCTGGATATGGGGAGCTGTTGTCGTTAGCCAGATAGATAACATACTCCGTCCTATTTTCATTAGCAGTGTCGGAAAAATCCCATTTTTGCTCGTCTTATTCGGTGTGTTAGGTGGCTTGTTTGCATTTGGGCTTGTTGGATTATTTATTGGTCCTATCATCCTATCCATTTTATGGGCTGTTTGGAGAGAGTGGACGATGACTTTACATGAACCGGACTAGATTACTGGGGAGATAGTAATGGCAAATAAGCACTCACCATTTCATCCTATTATT
>CAXIBZ010000278.1:0-2505 GCA_964022105.1 uncultured Methylophilaceae bacterium | reverse complement strand
AATGGTTTAATGATTCAAAAGGTTTTGGTTTTATCACTCCAGATGATGGTGGTGACGATTTATTCGCTCACTTCTCAGCAATCGTTGATAGCGGTTACAAAAGTTTGAAAGAAAACGAAAAAGTAACATTCGACGTTACTGATGGTCCAAAAGGTAAACAAGCTTCTAATATTCAAAAAGCTTAGTTACTACTAAACCTGAGGCTTAAAAACCTCGACTGAAATGGTCCTTTTATAGGGCCATTTTTTTATGGCTAAAGCAATCACAAACACGGTATAGGATGATCGACTGGCTCTCTGACAGCCACTAAAAAGGCATTAACAGATAGCTTGAAAGTTAGTCTGCTCTGAAACTTTCCATAATAATTAATATTATCTAAACATGATACTGTAGACTATGTTTACGCACAGCTTCTAAGAATGCTGCAGCGTTTTCTGGGGGGGTCCATTGTGTAATGCCGTGACCTAAATTGAATACATGACCATGACCATGACCATAGCTAGACAAAATATTGACTACTTCCTTTTCTATTGCCTCTGGTGTAGACAGCAATACGGCAGGATCAAGGTTTCCCTGCAACGCTACTGCATCTCCAACACGCGCACGAGCCTGACCTATATCAATCGTCCAATCAAGACCAAGCGCATCAGCACCCGCTTCAGCTTGCGCTTCCAGCCATAAACCACCACCTTTAGTAAACATGATACTAGGAACTTCTCGATTGTCAGCTGACTTAATGAGCCCTGCGATAATTTTTTTCATATAGCTTAATGAGAATTCAATATAAGCATGATGAGATAAAGCGCCTCCCCATGAATCAAATATCATGACAGCTTGTGCACCTGCTTCAATTTGTGCATTTAAATATTGCGTCACAGTCTGCGCTGTTACGTCTAATATATGATGTAACAAATCGGGCCGTGAGTAGGCCATTTTCTTTGTTGATAAAAAGTCAGTACCGCCTTTACCTTCAACCATATAAGTTGCTAAGGTCCAGGGACTACCTGCAAACCCAATCAGGGGGACGCGGCCATTTAACGCCTTACGAATGCTAGAGACTGCATTGAATACGTACTGCAAATCTTGCATATCTGGCACTGATAGTCTCTTAATATCAGCTTCTTCTTGCAGTGTTCGGGCAAACCGAGGTCCTTCACCAGCTTCAAAAGTTAAACCCAAACCCATTGCATCGGGAATGGTCAAGATATCTGAAAACAGAATCGCTGCATCTAACAAAGGATAGCGATCTAGCGGTTGTAACGTGACATCCGTTGCAAACTGTGCATTTCTACATAGATCCATAAAGCTACCTGCATCTTGACGCGTTGCTTTGTACTCTGGCAGATAGCGACCTGCTTGTCGCATCATCCACACTGGCGTGTAGTCTGTAGATTGACGCTTGAGCGCTCTTAGGAATTGCTCATTTTGAAGTGTTTGCATAATTTGCTCTTTTCAAAAAATTGGGGATACAAGCAGTATCCCCATTATAGTATTGCAACTATCGTTGACTAACGCGGCAACACTGAAGTACCCATTAAAAACTCATCTACCGCTTTGCCACACTGACGCCCTTCACGAATGGCCCAAACCACTAGTGACTGACCTCGACGCATATCTCCAGCAGCAAAGATCTTATCAACATTGGTTTTGTAACATCCGTCACCGTCTGTTGTTGCTTTCGCGTTATTGCGGTTATCTTTTTCAATACCAAAAGCATCTAGCACATTTTGCATGGGTGATACAAAGCCCATTGCCAATAAGACTAGGTCGGCTTTGATTGTGAACTCTGAACCTGGCACTTCTTTCATTTCACGGCCTTGCCACTCTAATCGGACTGCTTTAAGTCCTGTAACTTTACCATTTTCACCAATCAGTTCTTTTGTCGCAACGGACCAGTCACGCTCTGCACCTTCCTCATGCGAGCTGGAAGTACGCATTTTCAGTGGCCAGTTGGGCCAAGTGAGTGCGCGATTTTCTTCCTCAGGTGGTTGCGGCATTAATTCAAACTGTGTAATTTTAGCTGCGCCATGACGGTTTGAAGTACCAACACAATCTGAGCCTGTATCGCCGCCACCAATGACTACTACATGTTTTCCAGTTGCTTTGATTTGATTGGGTACTCGATCTCCAGCAACAGCTTTATTATTAGGTGTTAGAAAGTCCATTGCAAAATGAACACCGTCTAACTCACGCCCTAGCACTGGTAAATCACGTGGTTGTTCAGCACCACCAGCCAACACAACTGCATCATATTCCTTTAACACATCCTCGGCTTTTACATTCTCGCCAACGTATTGATTGACTTTAAACGTGACGCCTTCTGCCTCCATCTGCGCCATACGTCGGTCAATATGTGTTTTTTCTAGTTTGAAATCTGGAATACCATAACGTAGTAATCCACCAATACGGTCGCTTTTCTCTAAGACAGTGACGCTGTGTCCAGCACGTGCCAATTGCTTAGCAGCAGCTAAATGGCCAAGAACAACTTCTGTCTTGCCTGTACCA
>CAXIBZ010000277.1:0-2548 GCA_964022105.1 uncultured Methylophilaceae bacterium | reverse complement strand
TCTCTTTAGCACTCATGCCAGCAACAGGCTCATCAAGCATTAGCAGGTCTGGCTCTTGCATCAGTAACATTCCAATCTCTAGCCACTGCTTTTGACCATGGCTCAATAATGCCGCTTGCATATCCAAGAAATCAGTCAGCATTATTTCCTCTGCAACTTTTTTTACTTGTGCATCCACTTCCGCTGTGCGTTTGAACATCAAACTTTTAAACACATTGCGATTGCGTGGGTAAGACATTTCGAGGTTTTGGTCCACCGTTAAATTTTCATAAATAGATGGTGTTTGAAACTTACGACCTACACCTGCACGCACAATTTCATGCTCTGCCATCTGTGTTAACTCTTTATTCATAAATTTGATAGAACCAGAAGTCGATTTTGTTTTGCCACAAATGAGATCAAGCACCGTGGTTTTGCCCGCACCATTCGGTCCGATTACCACGCGCAGTTCATTTTTATCGATATACATATTCAGTGAGTCTACTGCTTTGAACCCATCAAATGAGACCGTTAAGTCTTCTATCGCTAATACAAAGTCTGTGCTACTCATGCTTTTACTCCTTTAACTAGCGCTTCAGCTGCATCTGAATCTGAAATTTTCTGTAGAAACTTGAATTTATGCTTATATTTATCATATAAGCCAGCAATACCATCAGGGAAAAACATGACGACGGCTATGAACAAACCACCCATTAGGAATAACCACAATTCTGGGTAAGTCTCGGAGAAAAAGGTTTTGCCGTAATTCACTAGCAAGGTGCCATAAACCGCACCAATAAGCGATGCACGTCCACCAACAGCACAGAAGATCACCATTTCAATTGAAGGCACAATGCCGATGAATGAAGCTGACATAAAGCCAACTTGCAAGGTAAACATCGCACCGCCAATCGCTGAAATCATCGCAGCCAAACAGAATACAAATATCTTATAGTTTGAAACATCATAGCCAGAGAAACGTACACGTTCTTCCTTGTCACGCATCGCCAGCAGAATCATGCCAAATCTACCTGAGAGCATCCAACGACAACCGATAATCACACCGAATAATAAGAATGCATTTAGGTAGTAAAGAATATATTTCGCGCTATCAGTTCTGGTATCCCAACCAAGTACTGTTTTCAGATCGGTAATACCGTTAACACCACCAGTATAACCTTGTTGCCCAACAATCAGAATAGTGAGAATCAGTGCAATCGCTTGGGTAATAATCGCAAAATACACCCCACCAACTCTTCGTTTAAACATCGCATATCCAATGATATAAGCAAAGATTGTTGGTACGACAAGAATGGCAATAATGGTTAAGGTTAAACTCTGAAACGGCAACCACATCGTGGGTAATTCTGTAATCTGGTTCCAGTCCATAAAATCTGGAATTCCTGGCGTTGTTTGAATTTTTGTGCTTTCAGGATCGGAAGCTTCTAACTTCATGAACATCGCCATTGCGTAACCACCAAGACCAAAAAAGATACCCTGGCCTAAACTTAAGATACCGCCTTGCCCCCACAATAACACCAAGCTAATGGCGACAAAGGCATAAGTTAGGTATTTACCTGCTAGGTTTAGTCTGAAAATATCCAAACCTAGCGGCAATACGATTAAGATGAGTGCCGCTAACACAGCCAAGCCTAGCGCCCCCTCTTTACCACCAAACAGTTTGGTTGCTAATGTATTCATAAACCACTCCTTAATATAACGAATCTTTAATCTGAAACTCTTATCTATTGCATCAATACGTCAAATACATATCTTATTTACGTAGTTTTGAAGCAAACAGACCTTCTGGTTTCACCATCAACACTGCAACGATAAATAGTAGTGTCGCCATTTTTCCCATCGAGCTACTTAAGAAGAACTGAAGTATTGATTGCGCTTGCGCAATACCAAACGCTGAAGCAATCGTACCTAGCAAGCTGGCAGCACCACCAAACACGACCACCATAAAGCTATCTACAATGTAGAGTGATCCGCTAGTTGGACCTGTGGAAGCAATCGTGGTAAATGCCACAACCAAGTGCATAGGTCATACGGTCGACTTTCTTCGTATTAATCCCTACAGCACCAGCCATCGTACGGTTTTGTACTGTCGCACGCATATTTAGACCCCATGCTGACTTAAACATAATGAGATAAACGCCAGCAGTCACCAGCGCAGCAAGCGCCATCACAAATAAGCCATTGAGGGGAATATCGATTGATTCTGTTGGTGCAAATGAACCTAACAACCACTCTGGCAACGTAGCACTCACCTCTTTAGCACCAAATGCTGAACGGAATATCTGCTGCATGACCAAACTCAACCCCCAAGTAGCTAATAGCGTATCCAGTGGTCGCTTGTAGAGATGCCTAATCATAATAAACTCGATAAAATAGCCCACAGCAAAGGCAATGATGAAGGACAAGATAATGGCGAATACAAAGTAGTAGTCGACAGCACCGTAGGTCACTGCTAGCTTAGATAGCATCACAGTAGTATAGGCGCCGATGGTCATAAACTCGCCGTGCGCCATATTAATCACGCCCATTTGGCCAAAAATAATGGCAA
>CAXIBZ010000276.1:0-2550 GCA_964022105.1 uncultured Methylophilaceae bacterium | reverse complement strand
GGAAAGATGACACATGCAAGTTCGCTATCACTGGCCTCTGCAACGTTCAACGGTTATGCGCAAGCTGCCCAAGTACGTATATCGTCAGCTGGAAAGTTTCTCTACGTTTCAAATAGAGGAACTGCTAATAATATTAGCGTCTTTGAAGTAGATCTGGAAGGACAGCTGCATTTAATTCAACGAATAGCTACCGGTGGTAAAACACCAAGAAACTTCAACTTTAGCCCGGATGAGCGTTTCTTACTTGTTGCAAACCAAGACTCTAATGACATTCGTCTTTTCAAAAGAGACATATCGACTGGCCGATTAAAAATGACTATTACAAAGATAAAAATCAATAAACCCGTTTATGTATTTCCATTTAATTAATTACAAAATTCAGCCATGCAATTCGAAATAATGGTTCAGTAACAATTTGAACCAAATATCAATTCATGCACAAAGTGATATGGGCTTGCATTGCTCTAGGTTCATAATGCCTAGGTCTTGATAAGTTTGTTGAATAACACCTAGATCAGTTTGCTTCTTTGGGCTAACTTAAATTCCTGAAGTCGTAATCTGATTTGTTTTTCAATTTCAACTACTGTAAATAGTGCGATGCCAAGCCCTAAGATTATTACGCCATCCCAGAATAAAATTGACTCTGTAGCAAAAACGTTTTGTAACGGAGGAAAATACGTAATTGCGAATTGAGCAGCAGTGATGACGACCACGACCAACCACACTACTTTGGTACCCCTCACAGCCTTCCATGTCAATGAAGTACTGTAAATATTACGGATAAAGAATAAATGAAAGATTTCCATCACAACGAGCGTGTTCAAAGCCATTGTTCGTGACATTTCAATACTATAGCCGTTGTCTATAGCATAAGTATAAATACCATACACTCCGCTCAAAAAAAGTAGCGACACAAATACTATATGCCAAACAAGCCCGCCAGTTAGCAAAGATTCATGACGCGAGCGTGGAGGACGACGCATGGTGTTCTCTTCCGATGGCTCAAATGCAAGTGCAAAGCCTAGTGTAATTGCTGTGATTAGGTTCACCCATAGAATTTGAATGGGTGTAATTGGTAAGTTGAGCCCTGCTAGCAGTGCTACGATAATAGTCATAGCTTCGCCTGCATTGGTTGGCAGTGTCCAACTAATCACTTTCTTGATATTGTCGTAAACAGTACGACCCTCTCGCACAGCCGCTGCGATAGTGTCAAAATTATCATCTGCTAGGACTAATTCCTCTGCTTCCTTAGCCGCTTCACTACCTTTATTACCCATCGCTATTCCAGCATCTGCGCGTTTCAATGCGGGTGCATCATTCACACCATCCCCAGTCATGGCGACTGTCATGCCATGAGATTGAAGTGCCATGACAAGTCTAAGCTTATGTTCTGGACTTGTACGAGCGAAAACATCACATTCCAAAACGGCCTGGCGGAGGGAGCCATTGTCCATGCTATCAAGATCAGTTCCTGTTAATACTATCTCTGAATTTTGAAGTCCTATCTGTTTAGCGATTGCAGCAGCTGTTTTGGCATGATCTCCAGTTATCATCTTGACACGGATACCTGCGCTATGACATTCGGCCACAGCATCTATCGCTTCCGCTCGTGGCGGGTCAATCATACCTACCATACCCAATAGTGTTAACGTACCTTCAACATCTTGATGTTCTAGCACCGTATGTTCTGGCTTGACAGACTTTACAGCAAACGCCAGGACGCGCTGGCCGAGTGTAGCTACTTTTTCAGCGTTTTTGTTCCAATACGCATGATCAATCGGTTCCGTCTTCATATTTGCACTACGCTGGTTTTCGCACATGGTAAGAATTCGCTCTGGCGCGCCCTTGACGAATACAAACGCATGATGTTCATGATCATGATTCAGCGTTGCCATAAAGCGGTGCTTGGCATCAAATGGAATCGCGTCAGTGCGGGTCCATTCAGCTTGTTCTTTGCGGGTTTCCACGTCCATCTTTCCAGCAAAAGCAAGCAATGCCCCCTCCATTGGGTCGCCTTCTACCACCCATATCTGCTCATGCTCGCGTAGTGCCGCGTCATTACATAATGCAGCAGCGCGGGCAAGTTCTTCCAATACATCATGTTCAGAGGGAGATACATTTGTGTCCTCAAGCTTAAGCGCCCCTTTGGGTGTGTATCCTTCACCTTCCAACGTGAAGAGATGTTGGTGAGTAATTGCTGATGCCACCATCATTTCATTTCGTGTAAGCGTACCAGTTTTGTCGGTACAGATAACGGATACAGAACCTAAAGTTTCAATTGCCGGTAAACGGCGCACAATGGCGTTACGCCTAGCCATTGCTTGCACACCAATGGCTAAGGTAATAGTCAATACCGCGGGCAAACCTTCTGGAATAGCGGCTACTGAGAGTCCCACTACTGCCATGAAGATTTCAGCAAAGTCATGATGCCCAACGAAATAGCCATATACCAGCAATAACGCAGCAATCATTATTATAAAAATCGTTAGCCATTTAGCAAAGACGTTAATCTGCTCTACCAAAGGTGTTGTTAATACTTCTACTTGAGTA
>CAXIBZ010000275.1:0-2556 GCA_964022105.1 uncultured Methylophilaceae bacterium | reverse complement strand
AACATAAACACAGGTCATGTTTTGGCCTTTTTGGTTAATAATCGCATCAACTGCAACGGCTGTTTTACCTGTTTGACGGTCACCAATAATCAATTCACGTTGGCCACGACCAACTGGTACCATTGAGTCTACAGACTTCAAGCCAGTTTGCACTGGCTCAGAAACTGATTTACGCGCAATAACACCTGGTGCCACTTTTTCAATCTTGTCTGTTAACTTTGTCTTAACTGGGCCTTTGCCATCAATTGGTTGACCCAATGCGTTCACAACGCGCCCAATAAGCTCAGGGCCGACTGGTACTTCTAGAATTCGACCTGTACATTTACATGTGTCACCCTCTGTAATATGCTCATAGTCACCTAAAACCACCGCACCTACAGAATCACGTTCCAAGTTAAGCGCCAAACCATATGTATTACCAGGGAACTCAATCATTTCACCTGACATCACATTTGATAGACCATGAATACGGACAATACCGTCAGTTACTGAGATTACGGTACCTTGAGTACGCGCTTCATTGCTAACCTCAAAGTTATCTAATCTACTTTTAATCAGTTCACTGATTTCTGATGTTGATAATTGCATTACTAAACTCCTAAAGTTTTTATCGCTTGCTTATGCTGTAAGCGAATAAGCTAAATTTTGTAACTGACCTTTAATAGACGCATCAATAACTGTGTCGCCCACAATAATTTTCATACCGCCAATAATCTCTGGATCTACAACCACTTCCGCTGATACCTTTTTACCAAACTTAGTTTCAAGGTTTTTGACGATGCTTTTGGTTACGGTGACTGTAGGTTTAACAGCAGCAACAATTTGCGCTTCCAACGTACCTTCATCATTTGCTTTTAACTCTTCAAAAGCACTGCTAATTGCAGGCAATATAGGCAAACGTTTATATTCAACTAATATTTTGATGAGGTTTTTCCCACCAGCATCTAACTTGTTGCCGCATATTTTTAAGAAAGCATCAAGCAAGTTGTCACTTTCAACTTTTGGATCTTGAATATAAGCACTAAATTGTTCATCTACACTGATTGCGCTTGCTAAACTCAGCATATCTGACCATTTAGCTAACGCTTTTTTTTCCTTAGCATACTTGAATGCTGCTACTGCATAAGGCCTTGCAATGGTTGAGATCTCAGCCATGGATTATAGCTCCGCCGCTAGTTGTGTAAGAATTGCTGTATGTGCTTTTGCATCAATTTCTTTACGCAGGATTTTTTCAGCACCTGATATTGCAAGCACAGAGACTTGTGCACGTAAACCTTCTTTTGCACGATTTACTTCTTGCTCTATTTCTGATCGTGCGCTTTCAATGATGCGCTCGCCTTCTGCTTTTGCAGTACCTTTTGCTTCCTCAACGATTTCATTGGCGCGTTTTTCTGCTTGCACAATGATTTCGCTTGCCTTTTGTTTTGCTTCATTTAAGGTCGCTTCAGATTTTTTTGAGGCATTTTCAAGTGCACTTTTACCTTCTTGTGCAGCTGCCAGGCCGTCAGCAATTTCTTTTTGACGCGTCTCAATTGCCTTAAGTAGGGGAGGCCATACAAATTTGACGATAACAAGTATCAATACCGCAAATGTAACCGCCTGTGCAATGAGCGTTAAATTAAAGTTCATGTTTGCTCCAAGTTCAAAACTTAATCACTTGGGTTAACCCACTGATCAACCCAATATTTCTAAGCAATCCTTAAAATTTAAGCAACTGCGCTTAATAGTGGGTTAGCGAATGCAAACAATAGTGCCACACCAACAGCAATAATGAATGACGCATCAATCAAACCCAATAGCAAGAATACTTTACCTTGTAGTTCTGGAATCATTTCTGGTTGACGTGCAGCACCATCCAAAAAGCTTGAACACATATTACCAATACCGATACATGCGCCTGCAGCGCCAATACCTACCATCAGGCCAATTCCAATTGCCGTGTATGCTTGAATCATTTCCATTTTGTTACCCTCTCTTTATAAAAGATTACTAAATTAAACTAAAACTACTTCTTAAACTAAGCTTAGTGATGCTCATGCGCCATTGATAAGTAAACAATAGTCATCATCATGAAAATAAACGCCTGCAAAGGCACCACTAAAATATGAAAGATTGCCCATGCTGCACCCAAGATAGCTGCACCAAACATGCCGAAAAGGCCCGTTGCTGCTAATAAACCTATTAGCAAAAAGATCACTTCACTCGCATACATATTGCCGAATAAACGCATGGAGTGTGAAAGTGGTTTTGAAATATATTCAATCATGTTAAACATGAAGTTAGCGAGCAACAATAGTGGACTAGCAATTAAGCCAATCACGCCCATAAAACTTTTTGGTTTAAATAATTTTGGCATACCAAATGGTGCACCAAATATTTCGTGTATCCAACCGCCTACACCTTTAGCTTTGATAGAGAAGAAAATCATTAACACCCAAACAGAAAGGGCAAGGGCAAATGTTGTATTAACATCCGAGGTCGGTAGCGGTCTAAATGGGGCATGCTCTTGGCCAAATAGGCCAGTAAGCATGGCAAACCAATCAATTGGCACCAAGT
>CAXIBZ010000274.1:0-2580 GCA_964022105.1 uncultured Methylophilaceae bacterium | reverse complement strand
CATCAACGTTTTTACCTGCCAATGCTTTACTGACACTGACATCCATCCGTTTTGCAGCAAATGCTTCTGTCGCTGAATTAAGCGCTTCTGTCGCTGCATGAATGGCGTGACTGTCATCATTTTTTAATGTGTCCTCTAAAGCATTAACTGCACTATTTATATTGGCCTTTTCATCATGATCTAGTAAGTCACCGTCTTGCGCTAGTGCAATATTGATTGCACTAATGAGACTCATGGCATCTACTTTTGCTTCTGCTACTGCGCGCGCTTGTTTATCCGACTCTGCTGCATTGAAGGAAGACTGCAGCATTTCGGTTATCTCTTCTTCACTTAAACCATAAGATGGTTTGACGGTGATGTGCGCTTCTACTCCTTTGGTTTCTTCTCGGGCACTCACTGAGAGCAATCCATCCGCATCAACCTGAAAGGTTACTCGAATACGGGCCGCACCTGCTGCCATTGGTGGAATGCCACGTAGCTCAAAACGCGCTAACGAGCGGCATGCAGACACTAAATCCCGCTCACCTTGTAACACATGAATGCTCATGGCAGTTTGACCATCTTTGAATGTGGTGAAGTCTTGCGCGCGGGCAACAGGTAATGTTGAATTACGCGGAATAATTTTTTCAACGAGCCCGCCCATCGTCTCTAAACCCAGTGAAAGCGGTGTCACGTCAAGTAATAATAAATCTTCATCACTACGATTGCCAGCTAGCACATTTGCTTGAATGGCTGCGCCTAGTGCGACAACTTTATCAGGGTCCAGATTGGTGAGTGGTTCTTGTTGAAAAAACTCTTCTACTGCGTGGCGTACATGTGGCATTCGAGTAGCACCGCCAACCATGACAACCCCTTTAATCTCTTCTAGTTCCAGATTGGCATCTCGCATGGCCTTGCGCATTGGGCTGAGTGTTTTATTGACGAGGTTTTGCGTGAAGGTAATAAAATCATCAGCTTTTAAGGTGATATCGATAGCGTGCCCATCGCTCAGGCGACAAATAATTTGTGCCTCATCATTATCTGTTAGCCACTCTTTTGCTTGTCGTGCTTTAGTGAGTAATAGTCGCGTATCTGCTTCATTCAGTGGATTGGTTTTTGGTTCTTTTACTCTAATTTGATCGAGTATCCAGCAATAAATTCGATGGTCGAAATCATCACCGCCCAAAGCTGAATCACCATTGGTTGCTAATACTTCAAATACACCTTTTGATAAGCGCAAGATACTTACATCAAATGTACCACCACCTAAATCGTAAATAACATAAACACCTTCGGAAGCATTATCCAGACCATAAGCTACAGCTGCGGCAGTTGGTTCGTTTAATAAACGCAACACATGTAAGCCAGCAAGGCGTGCTGCATCTTTCGTTGCTTGGCGCTGTGCGTCATCAAAATAGGCTGGTACAGTGATAACTGCACCAGTCAGTTCACCGCCTAACGCTTTTTCTGCGCGCGTTTTTAGCGATTTTAAAATTTCAGCAGATATTTCAATAGGACTTTTCAAGCCAGCGCGCGTTTTCAGTTGTAGCACGCCTTGTGATTTACTATCAGCAACGTCAGTATTTACAAAGTGATATGGGATATGTGCTTTATCTTCGATGTCTTTTATGCCACGTCCCATGAATCGCTTCACTGAAGCGATAGTATTAACAGGATCATTACTTTGTTCTGCATGCGCACGATGACCTACGATAACTTCGCCATCAGGTCCATAGCGTACAACAGATGGCAATAGTGAACGGCCGTGTTCATCTTGCAATACTGTGCTCATGCCACTGCGCACAGTAGCAACCAATGAGTTTGTTGTCCCAAGATCGATGCCCACCACCAATTTGTGTTGATGTGGGCTAGCGCTCATGCCAGGTTCTGAAATTTGTAGTAGTGCCATTAGTCCTCTATTTGTGTGATGGCTTGATTAATATCTTCACATACTTTATTGATAAAAATGAGTTTGCGTGTAGTATCCTTCGCAGCTACTAAATCCTTTTGCTTATCGATCATATCGGCTAAGCTTTCAGTCAGAATTGCTGCCTCTAGCCTCATTTCTTTCGCTAAATTGTCTAAGCCTTTAATGTCCTTGGCTGCCTTCAAATCTTCTAAGGCTTCTCGCCATTCCATTTGTTGCATCAAAAAATCTGCCGGCATTGCTGTATTTGTTTCTTGCGTTGCGTCTATGTTGTTTAGTCCAAGCAGATATTGCGCGCGTCGTGCAGGTTTTTTTAATGTTTGATAGGCTTCATTCGCCAGTGTAGCGGTTTGCATAGACTGTAATTTCTCTGCCGAAGAGGCAGTGACAAAACGATCCGGATGTGATGCCGATTGAATTTTTCGATACTGATTTTCCAGCTTGGTTAAATCAATTGCAAATGCCTGGTGAAGTCCAAACAGTTCAAAATAGTTTTTATTCACACCGTAAAGCTTTCTCCACAACCGCACTCGTCTTTTACATTAGGGTTGTTAAACTTAAAGCCTTCATTTAACCCTTCTTTTGTAAAGTCCAGCTCTGTTCCATCGATGTAAACCAAGCTTTTAGGATCCACGATGATTTTAACCCCATGGCTATCAAAAGCGAGGTCTTCT
>CAXIBZ010000273.1:0-2591 GCA_964022105.1 uncultured Methylophilaceae bacterium | reverse complement strand
AATAGATTGTTTTAGTAAATCAAAGACTTTTAGTAAGCCTTGTGACTCTACAATGCCAAAACTTGATGGTGCGGTATCCGCTGCCATTCTCCAGCTTAATGTCTTTTGTAATTTGTTACGTGATTTATTTTTTTGGACAGTTGACGCTATTTGCTGGGCAACTAATGTTGGTTTTAATAAACCAGGCAATTGTGGTCTAGTGTTTTTGCTGATGCTTGGCGCGTATGCAATTGGCAAGCCAAAAAAGCCGGCAAAACCGTAGGTTTCAATATCGTCATGCTGTGCTTCTAGTTTAGTTCTGTATCGGGCCGAACGGACATCAATACAAAACACTGCTTGTAAAGCTGGCGTAGCAGTCTGCTGGCTTTTTGCTGAAACCAACTTTTCTTGCATGGTTTCTTGGAACTGGATTTCACTTGCTTTGTGCCATACCCACAACCATTGATGCTCATTTTCACATTGAAATTGTTGTTGTTGTGATTTTAAAAGTTGTTGATGGAAAGTGTAGTTCAGTTGGGTAAATAGATTTTTATCAGTTAAAGCTGTATTTCTCCATAAGACCAAATCCCACGCCATTCTGATCACAACCAGTTGCTTCAATAGTTCCTCATGTTCTTTACCATACAAGCCAGCTTGCCATTCATCATAGGCTAACCACGATGCCCAACCGTTAATATCTAACACTAAAGCGTAAACATAGTCTTCCCAAGCTGCTTCATCTATATGTTTGCCAGTGAGCGCATACAGATGTTCTGCAACAAGCTTATCCGCATCTTTAGGCAAGCTTTCGAACAGCTCGCTTAGATGATTTTCACCAGTTAAAATCTGCATCCCTTTATCAGTGATGGCTGAAGTGCGCCATGCTTTGTAAAAGGCATTATTGCTTAAAGATTTGCTATCGTTGTGTTCTAGGTAAAATGCACAAAAGTTACTAATCTGTTGTAAAACCTCTTCTCGCCAAGATATTTTGTATAGATGAGATGCTTGTTCATCGAGAAAATCGCTGATATGGACCCATTGTTTCGTGTTGTCAGGGGTGCTTAAATACTCAACTAATTGGGTTGTGTTAGCCGTCACATTTAGTTGTTTTTTTGCTTCATCTAAATGCGCTTCTGTTAATGTTGTTTGCCATAATGATTGATAGTAGCTTTTTGGCATAAGCATTCTTACATTGCCGAGTACTCTTAATTTAGCTGCCGCCTTAGCCATGTCCATGTCTCTCAATTTCCACCATGGATTCACTGCAATGGATTGATCTAGCGGCCAAGTTGGCGCGATTTTATCCGCCGCTAAGCTAACAGCATTAAATGGATCTAGATTTGCGTATGGATTATGTGGATTATGCTTGGTTGCTGATTTCATTTTTCAGTTCCTGTTCAATTTTAAATTTAGCTTGTTTTTTCGGAAGGCTAATTGGCCAGATTCTTAATGTGACTCTGGTCGACCATTCATCTAAATAAAAGCCTGCGTTTAATAGAGGTAAAACATGGCGGCGTAATGCTTTATGTTGCATTTCAAATAAAGTGAAGTAAGCAACAAATAAACCGACAAATAAAACACTCACTAATAAATCTGATTGCCAGTAATAATCATGTTGCATATTCGGGAGTAAAGTGGAGATAACATCTTTTAACGTTATATAAAGTGCTATTAGCGCAACAATGGGCACGATAGCGGTTAGTGGTGTTGCGCGTACATTTCTATTTGCCAATAACACAATAGCAGTACCAGTGAGCAATATCCATGGACTGTATGGTGCAGTAACCCAACCATAATAAATGGCTGTTGAAAGGGCAGTTAGCGTTACTGCCGAAGCAATTGCCCAATCAAACTGAGTGCTAGAGGCTTGTAACTGTTGCTGCAAAACATGTTGATTAACTGCTTCACCTGCAGTTAAGAAAGCGTATGCTTTATAGACTGAATGTGCTAATAAATGCAGTAGGGCAAGTGTGTAAAGGCCTAAGGCACACTCAACCAACATCAAACCCATTTGTGCAATAGTAGACCATGCTAATCTAACTTTGATGCTAGTAATTGTCATCATCACCAGCGCTGCCATTACTGCTGATACACTTGCTACTATCACCACTAAAGCCTGCGCAGGCAATGATTGTGAAAATAATGGTGCAAAGAGCAATAACAGCAAGCCGCCTAAATTAATAATGCCAGCATGTAGTAAGGCTGATACAGGTGTAGGCGATTCAACTACTTGAATTAACCAACCATGTAATGGCAACTGCGCACATTTAATTAACACCACATTGGCAATTAGGAAGGCTGCAATGTGCAAATTAACACTTAAGTCTTGCAGTGGATATTGTGCAAATATTTGATCAATATAAGCATTACCATGCTCTGCATAAATCAGTAGAAAAGCTATGCCGAGTAATACTTCTGCTGTTCTTGCAAAGATAAACTTTTTGTGGGCAGCTAATGCCGCACGATAACGGAGTGGGTAAAACATCAACAATTGATGCAAGCTGACACTGATGGAAACCCAACCTACCCATAACGCCAATAAATGGTTGCTTACCACGGTTACCATCACCGAAAATAAAGTGATTAGAAACCATTGTAAAAACCGTTGATTA
>CAXIBZ010000272.1:0-2619 GCA_964022105.1 uncultured Methylophilaceae bacterium | reverse complement strand
GCAAATTCATCAACTGTAATAACGCCATCATGGTTGATATCTGTATCGTTAAATTTCAGCGCCAATTCACTTTCTTTAATTGATTCTTGCAGTGATATTTTTCCATTTCCATCTGTATCCAATGATTTAAAAGCTGCGTCTTCGGGTGCTTTAGCGATGACGATTGTCTTTGCATTGCTTGGTCTAATATCTCCTGTAATAATATCTTTACTAGCAGCAACGCTTGTTGCAAAGAAGCCTGTGATTAGAATAAATAAAATTGTACTTTCTATTATTTTATTATTTATAACCGCCATTGCTCCAAGCTCCTCTAATGATGCAGATTTTATTATTAATTACTTATAAGCGAGTTTCGTGCCAACTATTTTATACAATTAAATCAATAGTTTATGGTGATGATGAGTTATGCTAATAAAGAAACTGTCGCTTATCAGCGACAAAAATGCGAGAGAATTGTTAAGTGGTTGTAATATAATGATATTATTTGTCGCCAATAAACGACAAATAAACTAATCGTCAGTAATATCTTTAAAATCAGCAGGTTGTATTTGATGTCGTTCTAGTAGTCGATAAAACTCAGTACGGTTTCTTTTGGCTAGTTTAGCTGCTTGTGCAACGTTACCTTGTGTTGTTTTCAAAATGTTGATTAAATAGTTTTGCTCAAACTGTTGTTTAGCTACATCCAGTGGAATAATAGATTTAGATGATGCATGCAATGCTTTTTCTAATAAATTGAGTGGAATAATTTGCGTTGTCGCAAGCACAACCGTTTGCTCAATCACGTTTTGCAGTTGTCTAACATTTCCTGGCCAGTCAGCTGAGATTAATAACTCTAAGGCTTCAGGTACAAAGTGATGTACATTTTTTTTATATTTTTTATTAAATGTTTGGATGAAGTGACTCGCCAACAGGCTAATGTCTTCTCTTCGCTCAGCAAGTGAAGGAATTTCCAAACTGACTACATTGATTCTGTAGAATAAATCTTCACGGAAACGGCCTGTTCGCATTTCCTCTGCCAAGTCCCTGTGCGTCGCTTAAATGACTCTGACAGCTATATAGACGTCTTTAGTGCTTCCAACTGGGCGTATCACACGCTCTTGAAGTTCGCGCAATACTTTTACTTGCAAAGCTTGGGGCATGTCGCCTATCTCATCTAAAAAGAGGGTGCCTCCTTGCGCACTTTCAAAAAGACCGATGTGATTGTTAATTGCACCAGTAAATGCGCCTTTATGATGACCAAACAACTCAGATTCCAACAAGTTCTCTGGAATCGCACCACAATTGATTGCAACAAAAGGGTTACCTTTACGCGGGCTTGCATCATGAATAGCGCGTGCTAATAATTCTTTGCCTGATCCGCTATCACCATGAATGAATACGCTGGCATCTGTTGATGCAATGAGCTTCGCCTGCCCCAATAAGCTTTCCATTTTAGGACTACGAGTAAGTATACTTTGGCGCCATTCATCGTTGTTTGGTTGATTATCATCGCTTTGTGCACCACTAATTCTAAGGGCATCAGCGACTAGCTTTAAGAGTTCATGGCTATCAAAAGGCTTGGTTAAAAAGCTGTATGCACCTTGTTGTGTTGCATGTACGGCATCTGGGATAGATCCATGTGCAGTCAAAATAATCATGGGGAGGGTAGGATGTCGCTTGTGTACGGCATCCAGTAATTCCATGCCATCCATCGCTGGCATGCGCAGATCACTTACAATAAGATCAGGTCGTTTCAGCGAAATGGCCGTCATCGCTTGTTCACCGTTGCTGGCAGCAATAGTTTCGTACCCAGTGGCAGTTAATCGCATGCTGATCAACTTAAGAATGTCTTGATCATCATCAACAACTAAAATAGTCGGTTTATACATAGGTAGCTATTGCGTTTTGGTGTTACGTTCAATCATTGTTTTCTCAATATTTTTGAGATCATTCAGCTTTTGTTCTAAGGCTTTATTTTTTTGCTTCAATGAAGTGTTCATTTTAATTTGGTTATCTATATTAATTGCTAACTCATTGTTTTCTTGTGTGTAAATCAATAATAGTCTGACTAAGTTAGCATCAGATGTATTTATATCATTTCTATTCAATAATGCATTGAGTAGTGTTAACGCATCAGTCGTGTTTCTCACTTTACTGTTTGGCAAAGCGAGCATTATCGCCTTTTTGATTAGTAAGTTAGTCTTGTTTTGCTGCGTAGTTAATGCATTTATAGTATCTTGATAAACTAACTCTTGTTGCGACGGTGATGCACTTGAAAAATGTGTAATAAAATCCAGTATTTCCGCTGTTGCTGCATGTGCAATCGGAGCAAATTGTACTGTGCTTGTATCGGTATGGTTCGCATTCTGTTTGTTGGTATTTCCTATAACACAAGCTGACAGCAAGCTGATAGAAGTGATTAAAATCAAAAAACGATAAAAAAGCATTAAATCTCCATTGACGACGTATTGTTTTTAGGTAGCCTTACACTAAAATGCGCACCATTTTTTATAGGGACTAGACTGATGGTGCCATCTAGCGTAGCGACAATTTCTTTTACAATTGTTAAACCTAAGCCGCTACCATTAATTAAGCCATTATGATTCGAATTACCACGATAAAAAGGATCAAATATTTTTG
>CAXIBZ010000271.1:0-2643 GCA_964022105.1 uncultured Methylophilaceae bacterium | reverse complement strand
AGTCCGCGGTCAACGCACGCTTACTCTTTTTAGCTCTTTTGAATACAAGCTCTTGTGCCATCGCTTCATCAAATTGTGCTTGATCAATAAAACCGTAGCGACGCATATCCCTTAATACCTCTTGTTGACGCGCAATCGCTTTGTGAGGTCTGTAAAAGGGATTGTAGCCTGATGGTGCTTTGGGTAGGCCTGCCAATAAAGCAGCTTCAGCCAGTGTTAACTCATTGAGAGGTTTGGCAAAGTAAACTTGTGCTGCGGCAGAAAAACCATATGAGCGTTGACCTAAATAAATCTGATTCAAATAGAGCTCTAAGATTTGATCTTTAGTAAGCGCTTTTTCAATTTTAAGTGCTAAAAGAGATTCTTTAATTTTGATAAAAATATCACGTTTTTTGTTAGGGCCTGTGAAGAAGTTTTTCGCCACCTGCATGGTGATGGTGCTTGCACCTTCATGACTTTTGCCAGTGATATTATTTTTTAGCGCACGTAAGACTCCTTTAGTGTCAATGCCGCCATGCTCATAAAAGCGTCTATCTTCAATGGCAAGGACAGCGTCTTTCATTTTTTGTGGTATGGCATCGATTTTGGTGAAGGCACGCCGCTCTTCACCAAACTCCCCAATCAGATAACCATCGGCGGAATATACTCTTAATGGTTGTTTTGGATGGTAGTCAGTCAATGTCTCTAACGATGGCAATGTAGGATAGATGAGTGTTATAGATAAAGCTGCGAGTGCTGCTATGGTTATACCGCTTACCAGTATAAATAAAATAAGAAAGTGCCACCATTTTTTAAAAATCATAACTTAATAGTTTTATTAACAACAATAAAGCGACAGTATATAAGGTAATAAGAATTAACCAAAACTAAACTTGAAGCTCCATTTAGAGGCAAATGTCGTGGAAACAACACAAACTTAAGAAAATAGATTAAGTGTAGCATTTAAGTTAAAAATCGCTTTACACTAAGATATGTTGTTGCTAGGATTTAATGTAAATTATTGCAATTAAACGTAACTAACGAATATAGAAAGAGAATTTTAATTTGAAATTCGACTTTTTTAGTGAAAAAACGCCTCCATTAGTCGGTGTGGATATTAGTACATCCGCAGTAAAAATGGTTGAGCTATCAAGCAGTGGTTCGGGTGCGTATCACTTAGTAGGGTATTCTGTTGCTGCGATTCCAAAAGACGCAATTGTAGATGGCAATGTCGTTGGGTTGGAGCAAGTCTCGGATGCTGTTAAACTCGCCTGGAAGTTGCTTGGTTCGAAAGAAAAGCGAGCAGCATTAGCGTTGCCTTCTTCAGCTGTGATTACTAAAAAAGTCCTACTTGCTAGTGACCTGCGGGAAGAAGAGATGGAAGTGCAGGTAGAAGCTGAAGCTAACCAATATATTCCCTTCCCATTGGAAGAGGTGAATGTCGATTTTCAAATAATCGGCCCAGCGCCAAATAACGAAACTGAGTCAGAAGTGCTAATAGCCGCTGCACGTAAAGAAAAGATTGAAGATCGAGTCGCAGCAGCTGAGGATGCTGGCCTTAAGGTAACAGTAATGGATGTTGATACCTATGCAATAGAAGCTGCTTATAGTCTTGTTGCTTCCCAATTACCTAATTCAGGTAAAGACCAGACGGTGATGATTGTCGATATGGGTGCAGCGATGATGCACATCAATGTATTACACGACAATAAGTCTGTTTATGTGCGTGAGCAAGCGTTTGGTAGCGCTCAATTGACACAAGAAATACAAAGACGGTTTGGGCTTTCTGCTGAAGAAGCAGAGGTTGCTAAACGAAAAGGTGGCCTGCCCGATAGTTATGAATCCGAGGTTTTGCAACCTTTTGTACAATCGTTGTCCACAGAAGTGGCGCGTGCAGTACAGTTCTTTACTAGTTCAACGCAGTACAATCGTATTGATCATATTGTTTTAGCTGGTGGTGGTGCCGCCATTCCAACAATTGATGTAGCAGTACAAGACAGAACGCAAATTAATACTATCATCGCCAACCCATTCCACGCCATGTCATTGAGTAATAAAGTCAAACATCAGCAGTTGTCGAGTGATGCGCCCGCCTTAATGGTTGCCTGTGGATTGGCAATGCGAGGAGTAGATTAAATGATACGGATTAATTTACTACCTCATCGTCAAATTAAGCGTGCCGAAAGACAACGACAATTTGGATTAATGGCTTTATTCACAGCTGTTCTGGCTTCTGCAATTGTTTTTGTTGGATGGACATATCTTGGGTCTAAAAAGCAAGCGCAGTTAGACCGCAATGCAAGACTTGAGCAGGCGATTGCCAAACTTGATGTTGAAATTGCGGATATTAAAGAATTGAAAGACCAAATTAACAGTGTTCTGGAAAGAAAGCAAATTGTTGAAAATTTACAGACTAACCGTAGTCAAGCTGTCGTTGTGATGGATGAGTTGGCCCGTCAATTGCCAGAAGGATTATTTTTAAAAAGTATTAAACAGGTTGGCAATGTAATCACAGTGCAAGGAGTGGCGGATACGAATGCGCGTGTAGCTACCTTGGTTAGAAACTTAGAAGTCTCTAACTGGCTTGAGTCACCAGTGCTGATTGAGATTAAGGCGGTCACCGTTAATGGCATCAAACAAAACGACTTCACATTACAAGTGCAG
>CAXIBZ010000270.1:0-2657 GCA_964022105.1 uncultured Methylophilaceae bacterium | reverse complement strand
TTAAAGCAAGTAAATGCTAAAAAAGCTTTAGAACAGGTTATTGTTTGATGGCGCTGTCAATCAGCAGTTTCGCTGCTTTTTTTGCGTATTTGATTGCGCCAGAGCCGCGTTTCATCTGTTCAGCTTGCACAGCGCCTTCAAAAAGCAATGAAAGTTGCAATGCTAATCCATCTGCATCCTTGATTTTTGCTTCATTGGCGAGTTTGCAAATGTATAGTCTAAACTCACGAGACTGTTTTGAAGATAATTGATGGATTGGATTTTCTTCATTAGGGAATTCAGCAGAAGCTTTAATAAAGCCCATACCTAAGAAGTTTGGCGAAGTGACCCATTCTTCAATAAAATCGAATAGCTGTTTAATCTTATCAGCTGGAGCTTTGCTGTTGTTCGTCAGCTTGTTGTCTAACCAGTTTTGAAAGTCTTGCTGGCTTTTGTTAAGCACTTCCAATATCAAACCTTCTTTGGTGTGAAAATACTTATAGAGTGTCATTTTTGTCGTGCCTGCCACAGCAACAATAGTATCTACACCCGTTGAATTAATGCCTCGGGTTTGAAACAAATCGGTTGCTGTATCTAAAATTTTGTCTCTAAGTGTGCTCACGCGCAAAGTATACCATGAGATTTATAGAAAAAGTAAATATCTATACAGGTCGGTAGCTTCTTTTATATTGTATTAATGAAAAATGATCGGTAGTCATGCATGGAATGGTTTACATATCATGATTACTTCAATATAATATACAGAACTGTATAGTATATTTTCCGTCAATTATCAAGGAGATTAACATGAAAAAAATGCTTTTAGTGCTCATGACGATAGGTGCTGCATCGCTAACAGCATGCGCAACAGGTGGTGACACAAATACAAGCAGTGCGCCAAGCTTACACGTTGAGGAGAAGGTGGTGATTAACGCGCCAGCTGACAAGGTTTGGGAAAAAATTAACAACTTTGGTGATTTAGGTGCTTGGCATCCAGCTGTAGCAAAAACCGAGATTGTTGATGGTACAAATAACCAAGTTGGAGCCATTAGACTTTTAACATTACAAGATGGCGGTCAGATTACGGAAGTATTAACGGCCTATGACAGTATGGCAAACACTTATTCTTATACGATTACAGAAGGGGTGTTGCCAGTCAGTGGTTACGCATCAACGATTCAAGTAATTCCTGCTGGATCAGAATCAGAGGTTGTCTGGGCTGGTAATTTTAAACGAAAAGACAGATCTGCAAATCCAACAAAAGGCCAAGATGACGAAACGGCAACTTCAACAATTAGTGCTGTTTATCGAGGTGGTTTGGATAATCTAAAAAAAATGATGGAATAATCAGTACTCTGATTAATTTGCATTGCTAAAAGGCTAGCCAACAGGTTAGCCTTTTTTTATGCATGGATGTTTTTATGTAGATTTTTTCATTAACATTGGGGTGTAATTGCAACGAATTTTTTCGAGCAGCTCACGAACAAGTATTTGCTCTTGTGGGTCTGTGCTGATTTGACCCAAAACAATGTTCTTGAAATAAATTGATTTATATTTATCTGGTAGTTGGATTGCTTCCAGCAGGCGGCAATTACCGCTACGCATTTGTTCTATTTGTGCAACCAGCGCTGAAGTGCTTTCGGGCGTTGCCATAATTGGGCTAAGTACAGGTTCAAATGCGCTTTCTTGTATAATTATTGCTGTATTGCTTGCATCTTTTGGAGTTGTGTAGTGCAACAATAAGCCACCAGTAACAATGATGGCGCCAATAAAGCTGGCTGCAATTGCATAAGCTGATTGACGAGAAATACGAAATTCTTTTTTGGTTTGTGCCTGAATTAATGCTTCAGCTGCGCTTTTGGCATGAATAAGCCCTGAATAGTTATTGTTCAATAATTTCTCTTGCAGTGCAGACAATGCCATGTAATAGAGTTGTGTGGCCAGCATTTCAGGCAAAGCAGCGCCTGCTTTTGCCGCTTCTAAGCTCAAATATGTTTTAAGTAAATTGGCATCCTGATTTGCATAATCAGCGTCTGCTTGCGTAGTAACACCAGGGGCCTCTGACCAGTCATGCAATATGTCAAATAAGCTAAGCAGACGGGCATATGGTGTCTTAGCTGACTTTTCGAGCATATGTATTAGCCAATTTGAATGTAAGATATCCATCGCAATAATGCCTAAATCGGTTTGACAACTACCAATATAACTATTGCGGTTAGAACAAGCACTGGCACTTCATTAAACCATCGATACCATATGTGGCTACGATGATTTTTAGCTGCTTTGAAGTCACGTAAAATTTTGCCGCAATAAAGATGATATGCAATCAAGCCTAAGACTAGCGTTAATTTAGGATGCATCCATTTGCCAGAAATGCCATATCCCATCCACAACCATAAACCAAAACCTAAAGCGAGGATGGCGAGAGGTAACATAAATCGATACAACTTTTCTTCCATTTTAATGAGTCGTTCAATGGCGGCAGGGTTGGTTTCCATTGCATGATTCACAAAAATACGTGGTAAATAAAATAGACCAGCAAACCAGCTGGTAACAAAAATAATATGGAAGGCTTTGACCCATAACATTAACTTAGTTCCTTATCCAATAGAGCGTGAAGTTTGTTGAAATCGATCAAGCCGACGGCATGTTGAATACGCTTACCATTTTTATTATAG
>CAXIBZ010000269.1:0-2677 GCA_964022105.1 uncultured Methylophilaceae bacterium | reverse complement strand
CTTCAGTACGAATGTATTGGTTGTGGTCTATGTGCTGATGTCTGTGATAGTGTGATGGATAAGGTAGGCGATGAGCGAGGCCTGATTAAATACGCAACTGAAAATGCAATGCAGAATCACTGGTCAAGAAGCCAAATGTTTAAACGAATATTAAGGCCACGAGTACTTATTTATTCAACAATATTATGTTTGTTAGTTATTGGATTATTAACAAGTCTATGGTTTAGAACCTCATTTAAAGTTGATATTGTGCGAGATCGCTCAGTGATGGCACGTCTAGTTGAGGGAGGTATGCTGGAGAATGTGTATCGGTTGCAAATTATGAATGCGACTGAGGAGTCGCAACAATATCAGCTAGATGTGAGTGGTGTTGAAGGTTTGCAAATTGGGTTGGGTAAAACAAAAAGTAATAAGCTGATTACGGTAGCGCCCGCAGAAGCGCGATGGATTGTTGTGCATGCATCAGTGCCAGATGGATCGCTTAAGCCTGGGTCGCATGAGATTGAGTTTGAAATTCAGTCAATGGCTAGCAAAGAAACTTTAAAAGAAGAGTCCAAATTTTTGGTGCCTCGTTAATTTGAATTATATGTCGATATGAAAAGAGATGAGGAAATGACAAGTCAAGCTGATAAGCCATGGTGGAGATATGGATATGTGTGGCTGGTGATTGGTGGCCCGCTTGTGGTCATAGTTGCATCATTTATCACGCTGTATTACGCCATTAAAACGCCTGATCCAGTGATTGAAAATTATTACGTTAAAGGCATGGAAATTAACAAAACACTTGAAGCGCAGGAAGAGGCTCTTGCCCCCGCAATGAAGGCACGTAATCATGCGCAAACAGGGATTACTCCAAAAAATTAGGGACTGACATGCGTAGTAATGCCTGCTTGTTCTAATCGGTTTGCCAATGTTTTGAACCACTTTGTGGGAAGTTGACTGAGGCGTGGTGCTTCCGCTTGCATTGATTGTCTTGCAATGCCATATAGATGCACACCTGCAATATCATGCTTAAGTTGTTTGATTAGATCAATATAAGCCAGAATCTCGTCTTCTGCAGGTGGCTTTCCATCTAATGCAAACATGCATGTTTGTATAAATGTTGGACATATTTGAGCGCACTGTTTAAGCTTTTCCATATGGCTGCTAGGGTTGATGTTGACATCATTCACGCGCGTGATGCCTTCGGCCGTCGCAGCGTCAAATTTAAACCATACTTCTCCATTATGTTGTGCTAGCTGTTTGATGCCATCTTGAACAGGCTGTCTGTGCAACAAGCTGCCATTAGTAATCAATCTTATTTTTATCTTATTTAATAAATCAAACTCTTTCAGTATTTGTTGAACTAATACTATTGCCTGAGGAAATTCTTTTGCAGAAGTTGGCTCTCCGTTACCAGAAAATGCAACATCTTTAAGCACTCTATCAGACTCTTTAACATGCGCTTGCATAAAGTCACCATGGACAATATCGTGCAAAAAAAGACGGAATTCATCTGCTAAAAGGGTTAGACTGATTGGAGGCGGAGTGCCGCGTGTTAGATTAGGGACATTGCAGTAGATGCAGCGCCAATTACAAGCATTATTTACATTTAAATTAATCCCAATCGATACACCGCCAGCGCGCCGAGAAACAACAGGATAAACATACTGCAAACCACTAACATCTCGATTATGGTCTGTTGTAGTGAGTACTTTTTTCAAGAGATTAAGCCAGTCATTCGTGAGTAAATTGAGGTAAAACCTACTGTATTACTCTTATGCTTGTAAATCGAATATCTTCTTCAGTGCTTCAGGTTTGACAATGCGAACATATCGCTGCTTTACTTGAATGATGCCTTCATCACTGAATTTTGAAAAAGTTCTACTGACTGTTTCAAGCTTCATGCCCAGATAACTACCAATTTCTTCACGCGTCATCCGCAAGACAATCTCTGACTGAGAGAAGCCTCGTGCATGTAAACGTTGTACCAGATTTAACAAAAAGGCAGCAAGTCTTTCTTCGGCTCGCATATTGCCGAGCAACATCATCACTTTATTTTCACGGACAATTTCACGACTCATGATTTTATGAACATGACGCTGCAACTCGGGAAATTCACGCGATAAGTCTTCGATATTAGAAAAAGGCATGACACAAACTTCAGCATCTTCTAGTGCAACTGCGTTACAGCTGTGTGCGTCATTGACAATACCATCTAAGCCGACAATTTCGCCAGCCATTTGAAAACCTATGACTTGTTCACGACCGTCTTCAGTAGATACGCTGGTTTTGAATACGCCAGTGCGAATGGCATAAAGAGAAGTAAATGTATCACCATCACCAAATAATAAGTCACCTTGTTTTACACGTCGCCGCGTTTTAACGACATCGTCAATTTTTTTCATCTCATGTTCTGTAAAACCCAACGGCATGCACAACTCTCTCAGATTGCAATTTGAGCATGCAACTTTAAGTTCTTGTGATAGTGTGGATGAACTCATTATATTTTACCAAGGTCGTGAATAAGGAAATGCTATTAAATAAGAATAATTATATGTTATTCGAATCATAGGTTTAACTGATATTTGATTTGTGTCAAAGCTAACAGTTTAATTTACCTGAATAATAGCACTTATATTGGGAGTAATAAATGATAGACGTTGAAAATTTACGTAAGCCTGAAGTGTCCCCAGCG
>CAXIBZ010000268.1:0-2677 GCA_964022105.1 uncultured Methylophilaceae bacterium | reverse complement strand
GGACTTAGCTGTCATTGTGAATAGTGCGGAACAACAACATCTGGAGAAAGTGTTTTTTGGTGCTTGGGTGACTATTTTCAATCTGGATGATGATAGTGAGCATACCTATCGGATTGTCGGCAAAGATGAAATAGAACCTGCAAAGGGCTATATATCTTGGGTATCGCCATTAGCCAAGGCATTGCACGGCAAGTCAGTGGGTGATGTTGTGCGGGTTCATACACCAAAAGGAGAAGGTGAGTTCGAGATCATCGAAGTTAAATACTGAAATTTGCCAAGAAAAGAACGCAAAAGCAGAAACTGCTGTCTGAACTGGATTAGGGCAGTGCGTAAGCCAAACACTTATGGTATATTACACAGCTCATTTTTTGACTCATTTGGCGCAGTTGAGCGCTGAAATCTTGAAAGCTTAATTTATGTTAGAACTTATTCGTAACCACTCAAAAGGATGGTTAGCAAAAATTATTTTGGCCGCGATTACGATTCCATTTGCACTATTTGGTATTGACCAATATTTAAGTAATGCGGGTGGTAATGTGCCAGTTGCAACAGTCGATAAAGATGAGATATCACTGCAGGAATACAGTAATACAGTTGAGTCTGTCAGAACACGGATGATGGCGCAAGGCGATAAGTTTGATCCAGCAGTTCTTGATAGTCCTGTGTTTAAGAAGTCCATTTTAGACGGGCTTATTATGCGACGCCTGGTTAATGTCGAAACAAAACGTGAAAATTTTACGATCAGTGACGCGCAATTAAACCAATATATTCTTTCATTACCCGAGTTTCAAGATAATGGTCAGTTTTCACAAGAACTCTATCAAAGCACGTTAGAACAGAATGGTTTAACGGCTAATCAACTTGAATCAAATATTCGTAATGATCTTACGGTAGCACAAGTGCGTGATGATTTGGCAAAACTCGCTTTTGCACCAAAATCAGTCGCCGAGAATACTGTTAAATACCAATATCAAAAACGTGATGTCACCACTGCAGAGTTAAAAACATCAGCTTTTTTATCTGATGTGAACATTACACCAGAGCAAGTTAAAGATTACTATGAGCTTCACAAGGACAAATTCAAAGTACCAGAGAAAGTTAAAATGGAATTTGTATTGCTTTCAGCTGCAAACCTAATTGGCGATGTGTCGGTCAGCGATGATGAAGTCAAAGCGTTTTATGACCAAAATATTGAGAAATTCCAAGGTGATGAACAACGGGAAGCTAGCCATATTTTGATTGGTTTTGGTGTGAATGCTTCAGATGAAGATAAAGCGAAGGCAAATGAAAAAGCATTAGAAATAGAAGCGCAACTTAAGGCTGACCCAAAACGCTTTGAGGAGCTAGCGGCTAAGTTCTCACAAGATCCAGGTTCAGCATCTAAAGGCGGTAGCCTAGGTAGTTTTGGACGGGGAGCGATGGTTAAACCTTTTGAAGATGCTGTCTTCACTATGCAAGTTGGCGAGATCAGTGATGTTGTAGAATCAGAGTTTGGTTATCACATCATTCGGCTTGATGGCGTCACTGGCAATTCATCATCATTTGAAGATATGAAGCCTCAAATCAAAGGTGAGCTGATTTTCCAAAAAGCGCAAGTCAAATATGCCGAACTAACGGAAGAGTTCAGCAATATTGTTTATGAGCAATCAGGTAGCTTAGAGCCTGTTGCCAAACAGTTTAATCTAACCGTACAAACAACGGATTGGTTGAGTCGTGAAGAAGGTGCTAAATACTTTAAGAACAGTACTCAACTAATGAATCAGGTTTTTTCTGATACTGTATTGAAAGATAAAAGAAATACAGAAGCAGTAGAAGTTGCACCAAACAATCTTATTGCTGCACGTGTTGTGGATTACAAACCTGAAGCACCTAAGACATTTGATGATGTTAAGGAAGGGATTGAAGCAGTCTTGAAACTGGAAGGAGCAATGAAGTTAGCAGAAGAAAAAGGTAAAGCAATTGTAGCAAAACTACAAGCTGGAGAAGAAGAAAGTGATTTAGATTGGATTCCTGAGGTGAGAGTTGATCGTAAAAATGCGCAAGGATTGACAGAGCCAGTGATGAATCAAGTGTTTAAAATCAATGCGTCTCAACTCCCAGCATATGCAGGCTTTGCAGATGGTAACCGTGCTTATATACTTGTTAAAGTTTCAAATGTCATTAATGCAATCGCAGAGGATGATGATCTAAAACAACAAGCGCAGGCTGAGTATGAAGCTGCGCTTGCGCAAGCTTATGTCAGTGCTTATGGTGATTCACTTAAAGCTAAGGCAGATATTGAGATCAGCAAAAAGGTTTTAGAGCCAGGCCCACAGCAACCATAACAAATGAAAGACAATAAAAAAGCTGACACTAAGTCAGCTTTTTTTATGCATAATGCGAGCTATGATTAATCGATTTGTCCAGCTGCGGTGATATTCATGCCTCCATCTACATAGGTAATTTCACCTGTAATGCCTGAAGCAAGATCACTACACAAGAAAGCGGCTGCATTCCCGACTTCTTCTATCGTTACGTTACGACGAAGCGCTGCATGTTTCTCATTGAAGCCAATCATCTTGTCAAAATCACCGATTCCAGAGGCTGCTAGCGTTTTGATAGGGCCAGCAGAGACTGCGTTGACGCGAATACCTCTTGGGCCTAGACTTTGCGCCAAATAGCGTACATTAGCCTCTAG
>CAXIBZ010000267.1:0-2692 GCA_964022105.1 uncultured Methylophilaceae bacterium | reverse complement strand
AACATCTTGATATCTTCGCACAATGCAGTCAACCTGGTGATAATTAACTGGATGTATAACCCTCACTTAGCAGACATTTATACCCAAGAGCAAGATTATGGGTGTTTAAACATTTTAGATATAAAGGTTAAAAACAATCAAATTTTGCACAAACGTATAAAGCTCCAAAACTTTACTATTTATAATCCGCTTAAAAATGGGTTATGCAATAGTGCCATGGACGATGTTTATAACATGTATGTCAATAACAATGGGTTTAAGGAATAAACATATGATTATATTATCAGACGATTTATTAGCGTTACAACAACAGGTAAAAGATTTCATCGCCAAAGAAATCATTCCTTTTGAGCAGGACCTTCGTCAGGACAGCCACGGTCCAAGTACTGAGCTGCGTGACGATATTGTTAGCTGTGCTAAAGCAGCAAAACTGCTCACACCGCATGCCAGTGTTGAGATAGGTGGACTGGGTTGGTCACACATGCAAAAAGCCATTGCATTTGAACAAGCAGGCTATTCTGCATTAGGCCCTATCGCTATGAATATTCATGCCCCAGATGAGGGTAATATTCATTTGTTAGATTTAGTCGCTAATGCAGAACAAAAAGAACGTTGGCTACGAAAAATGGTGAGTGGTGAGACGCGTTCTTGTTTTGCTATGACGGAGCCTAGTCCAGGTGCTGGTTCAGACCCTTCCATGTTGCAAACCACTGCTGTGCTAGAAGGTGATGAATACGTTATCAATGGCCGAAAATGGCTCATTACAGGTGCCGATGGTGCGGCATTTGCTATCATTATGGCAAAGATGGAGGATGGTAGTGCTTCCATGTTTTTGACAGATACCGACGTATCAGGATTTATTTTAGAAAAAAACATGAATGCCATGGATTCTTGCTTTGCAGGCGGTCATGGCGTATTAACGTTCGACAACCTACGAATCCCAAAAGAAAATGTGCTAGGTGAAATAGGACAAGGCTTTAAATATGCTCAGGTTCGATTAGCACCTGCTCGCCTAACCCATTGTATGCGCTGGCTTGGACAAGCACAACGAGCGCATGACATTGCCACACAATATGCTAGAGAGCGTCAGTCTTTTGGTAAGCGATTGGGTGACCATCAAGGCGTTGGTTTTATGTTGGCGGATAATGAAATAGATTTATTAAATACCAGATTGGCCATCCATTATTGTGCTCAAGTATTAGATGCAGGACAACGAGGTAACTATGAGTCAAGTTTAGCCAAAGTTATCAGTTCTGAAGGTATTTGGCGAGTTATTGACAGAAGCGTCCAGATTCTTGGTGGACAAGCCATGACAGATGAATCTATTGTCTGCAAAATTTTTAAAGATGCTCGTGGCTTTAGAATCTATGATGGCGCAAACGAAGTCCATAGAATGAGTATTGCTAGAAAGCTATTAGGAAAGAAAAACTAAGGAGATAACAATGAGCTTATTTGATGTTAACAATAAAAATGTACTTATTACAGGCGCTTCTGGTGGCTTAGGCAAACATATTACTACTTTGTTTGCCCGAAAAGGCGCAGATGTTATTATCTGCGCCAGAAGTGCTGACAAATTGCAGCATCTCAAAGTAAGCCTTGAACAAGACTTTGGTATCAACGTTCATAGCTTTGTATTAGATGTAAATGACCGTCATGCATTCAAACAAATGATCAGCAGTCTAGAAGGCAACGGTATCAGTATAGATGTGCTTATCAACAATGCAGGCGTCAGTGATACCAAAAGCTTTTTGAATTATGATGATGACGACTGGGATAAAATTGTTAATACGAATCTAAAAGCTCCATGGCAATGCTCGCAAGAAATTGCTCAGCACATGATCAATTCAAACATTAGAGGGGTTATCATTAACATCACATCTATTTTGTCCGAGTCGGTCAACTTGGGTGTTAGCCCGTACTGTGCGTCTAAAGCTGGCTTGCGCCATTTGACAGAAGTGATGGCCGTTGAACTAGCCCGATTCGGTATCAATGTGAATGCCGTTGCTCCTGGGTATATGGTTACGGATATTAATGAAGAGTACCTAATGAGTGATCTAGGACAACAGTTGCTAAAACGCATTCCAAGCCGTAAATTTGTTGATTTTGAAGAGTTAAACGGTGCATTATTATTGCTTGCATCAAAAGCAGGTAAAGGAATCACTGGCATAGAGATCAAGGTAGATGGTGGGCACAGCTGTGTCCCTATATAATATGATTATTTAAGGATATAAAGAATGCCCCATAATAAGCCTATTAATATTTTGTTTACTTATCTCCATACCCCGAACATTAATGGGATTCGCTCTTTGGTTGAACAAGCAATATCGGAAATTAATTCACAAGATATAGGTTTTGTTGAATGTCATATTTCTGATGTTGAGGACGTAGCACAACAATTAACTGTAAATGGTTGCCAAATTATTTTGTGTACAGGGGCAACAGCTAGCTATCTACAAAAAATATTGAGCATCGAAATCCAGGTCATTAGAACAGGTATGTTTGATGTTATCCAAGCCATCTCTAGTTTGAAGCAATACAAACGTATTGCTTTACTCGGAAAATCTACCACTACAGTCAGTCTCGAAGATTATTCAGAAATTTTTTTACTAGATATAAAACAGTTCACCTATGACTCTTATTTTGATGCTAAAAGAACCATTCAACTGATTAAAAAAGAAAAATTTGATGCTGT
>CAXIBZ010000266.1:0-2694 GCA_964022105.1 uncultured Methylophilaceae bacterium | reverse complement strand
CAACCAGCATTGCGTGCTTTGCTCGAAATCTATGTTCGAGAGCGTGAATGGCTGCAAGCAATTGAAACAGCAACTGAATTGGAGCGCGTGTCTGGCATCCCGTTTAGAAAAGAAATTGCGCAATATCATTGCGAACTGGCAATGAATGCCATGATTGACCAGCAACCTGATCAAGTTAGAGTTCATTTAACAAATGCATTAGACGCCAATAAAAAATGTGTCCGTGCCAATGTACTATGGGGAGACTTGGAAATGCAGTCTGGTAGCCATGCTGCTGCTATATCACATTGGAAACATATTGAGTTTCAAGACCCACAGTACTTGGGATTAATTGCCCCGAAACTATTGCAAAGCTATGCTGCGATTGACAAAACACAAGAAGGTATCAGCTTACTCAAAACGTATTCAGAAAACTATAAACTACCGTCGCTGATGTCAGCCTTATATGAAGCGACCATAGCAGCAGAAGGTGCAGAAAGTGCAGCTAAGCTGGCAAGAAATGAACTGATAAGACAACCAAGCCTGCAAACATTAGATCAACTATTACAGGCCAGAGCTATTTCAGATACGAATAGCAAAAGCAAAGGTTATGAAGATATTCAATTGATGCAGCAAACAGTACGTAATGCAATTGGTAACAGAGCCGCTTATCACTGCAACCAATGTGGTTTCAAAGCTAAACAATATCATTGGCAATGTCCCGCCTGTAATGCTTGGGAGTCTTTACCATCGGAACCAACTGAAGCAGTTAGTCGTGAAATGACCATAAAAAAATAATATCAATGAACACACAAGTATCAGATTCTAAAATAATAGTAGCTCTTGATTACGCACAAGCACAAGATGCAATACACCTCGTCGAGCAACTTGACCCTGAATTTTGTAAATTAAAAGTTGGTAAAGAGCTGTTTACGGCAGCAGGACCAACACTGGTAGAGAAATTAGTGGCTAAAGGGTTTAAGGTTTTTTTAGATTTGAAGTTTCATGACATACCCAACACTGTGGCTAAAGCTTGCGAAGCAGCAAGTAACTTGGGAGTGTGGATGCTCAATGTACACGCTAGCGGCGGTTCAGCTATGATGGAAGCCGCATTAGAAGGCGTCGATAAAAGTCACAACCAGCCCTATCTGATTGCGGTTACGGTATTAACGAGTATGAGTCAGGCTAATCTGACTGAATTAGGTATCCAAAACTCGATCGAGGAGCAAGTGCTCAAATTAGCCAACCTAACTCAGAAAGCTGGTTTACATGGTGTTGTGTGCTCAGCGATGGAAGCACAAATGCTCAGAAAAGAGATGTCAGATGATTTCTTATTGGTTACACCTGGTATTCGCCCTGCCAATGCCAGTCTAGATGACCAAACACGTGTGATGACACCAAACAAAGCCCTCAGTATGGGTGCAAGCTATCTTGTTGTTGGCAGACCAATCACACAAGCACAAGACCCACTCGCCGCTCTGCATACAATCAATAAGGAGATTCAAACACTAACTTAAAAAAATATTTATTAGTAATATTAAATAAGCAAGATGACTTCCAAAAAATCAACAAGAATAGGAAACAATAATGAAAAAGAATATCATCAGTCTATTCATCGCATTTTTATGCTGTTTCAATCTTTATGCGGCAACTGACCTTAATATAGCAAGCCAAGAAGAGCTTGAGTCACTCAGTGGTATCGGTCCGACTAAAGCAAAAGCGATTATTGAATATCGCAAACAACATGGTGGTTTTCAGTCAATTGAAGAGTTAGAAAAAGTTGATGGCATTGGCCCAGCAACCATCAAAAAACTGAGCAACCATGTATCGGTAACACCAAAAGCAACTGAAGTGCCTTCCAAAGGTCGCATTTCATCTTCAATTGCTTATGAATAAGTAGCTGCTTATTTAACGCGCATCCCTGGCAGCGCACCTGCATCTGGAGATAGAATAAATGGCCCCCCAGACTCATCCGAAGCAGCCAACACCATGCCTTCACTCAAGCCAAACTTCATTTTACGTGGTGCAAGATTCGCTACCATGACAGTCAAGCGCCCTTCTAATGAAGATGGATCATAAGCAGATTTGATACCAGCAAATACTTGACGTGTGTTTGCTTCACCGATATCAAGTGTCAGCTTTAACAATTTGTCAGCGCCTTCCACATGCTCGGCAGCTACGATTTTAGCAATGCGTAAGTCAACTTTGGTAAAGTCATCTATCTTAATATAATCATCTTTGGAAGCTTCTGCCGCACTTGTAGTTGCTGCTGATGTTGCGGTTTTCTCAAGATTGCTTTTGTTGGCTTCTATCATCGCCTCTATCGCTTTAGGGTCTATACGGGTAATTAAATGTTCATACTGATTAATTTGATGGCCTGATTTAAACGGGGTATTGACAGAGCTCCAACTAAGTTCAGATATATTGAGGAACTTTTCAATTTTTTCTGCCAATTCTGGTAATACAGGTTTAAGGTAAATGGTAATCAAGCGGAACATTTCTAGTGCTGCTGAACAATCAAGTGCTAAAGCACTTCTTGCATCATTTCCTTCTTGCTTTGCTTTAACCCATGGTGCTGCTTCAGCGATGTCTGCATTCGCTAAATCTGTCAAACGCATGACTTCGCGTAAAGCCTTGCCATACTCTCTACTATTATAGAAACCTGCGATCAATGGAGCAGATTTTCTTATTTCATCAATCACTGGCGAATTACTG
>CAXIBZ010000265.1:0-2695 GCA_964022105.1 uncultured Methylophilaceae bacterium | reverse complement strand
ATAGATAAATGGCATGTTTTTGGTGGCTCATGGGGTAGCACGCTCGCGCTAAGCTACGCCACACAATATCCAGATCGCGTTACCTCATTAACCTTGCGTGGCATATTTTTGAGTCGGCCTACTGAGTTGAACTGGTTTCTTGGTGATATTCAACATTTTTACCCTGACGTATGGCAAACGCTACTTGAATACCTACCCTCAGACGAGCGTGACGATGTATTGACTGCATTTGAGCAACGTATTGCTTCTGATGATATCGCCATTAGTCATGCTGCAGCAATCGCTTGGAATAATTACGAAAGCAGCATCATGCGATTAGATCAAGCCGCTACTGACTCTGCAACTTCGGCCAAAAGCACTACAACATTAACCAAAGAGGATCAAATGGCAGATGTTGCCCGCGCGCGCGTACAAATTCACTATATTCGTAACCAATGTTTTATTGATGGTGATAGCCTTTTAAAAGCGAGCCAACAACTTTCTAGCATCCCCACGACCATTGTTCAGGGACGCTACGATATGGTGTGTCCGCCTCAGACATCCTGGCTGCTTTCAAAAGCAATGCCTCATGCAGAATACATCATCATACAAAATGCTGGCCACTCAGCAATGGAACCAAGCGTCATTTCTGCACTCATCGCTAGTACAGAAAAGTTCAAGTCTCTGTAAAATAGTTAATTAGTGACATCACAGACAAGCATAGCAGCCATGGTCAAACAACACGAAAAAAAGAGTTTTAAAAGACTACTGATAGAGCACCCTGTTATCAGCAAGCCGCTTGTTGCCTATTCTAAAAAGGAATATGACACACTATTGTTTGTTATCAGGGAAACGCTCGCTGGCTTTACAAGGCATAATATATTAGGTTTGTCAGCATCCCTATCTTTCTACGCTTTGTTTGCGCTGATTCCACTCGTACTACTCATTTTTTATCTATTGAGCCATCTTGTATTTTCATCTGATTATGCAATCGTGAAACTGGCCATTTTAACGAGTAATATTATGCCTGACTTCAGTGGCAAAATTATGACTGAAGTCTACAAAGCATCTAACTCTAAGGCAGCCTGGGGAGCAGTGGGTTTGTTTGTACTGCTTTGGACCATTACGCCGTTAGCGAGAGCCATGCGTTCGTCCTTTTACAGCATTTCTTCAATTGAAGAAATGCCATCTTTTTTCAAGGGAAAACTGACTGATATTATTTCAGTACTGGGTATTTTGTTACTGTTTTTTGCATTCACGGCAGCTGGCTTTATTGTCGAAGAAATCATCAAATTTTTAGCGACCCATTTACCTAAAAATATTTTGAGCTACGTAGGTGGCAGCATCACCCTGGCAATCACTACGTCTCTCATCGCGATTTTTTACAAGTTATTTTTCCCTATGCGAGTAGCCGCTCGTCATATTTTTATCGGTGCTTTACTGACCGCAGTATTGTGGGTAATGATGCGACCCGCGTTTGGTTTATTCTTAACGATTAATCAAAACTTTGGTGCAGTGTTCGGCAGCATGAAAAACATGTTTGTATCCATCACCTGGCTATACGTTAATTTTGCCGTATTCCTGCTTGGTTCCGTGCTTATTGCTACGCTGAGAAAGCAAGATGTATTATTACTTAAGGGTCTATTCGACAAAACACCAGATAAACACAACTACATTGAAGCATTGATGCAGCGCTATGGCATGATTTTGCATCAAAATGAGACTGTTTTTAAAATTGGCAATTCAGATCACAACCTATATTATCTACTTTCTGGAGAAGTGCATTTAAGCAACGAACATGGCATCATTAGAAAGGTAACTGCAGGAAATTATTTTGGAGAAACAGCTATTCTGACAAAACAACCAAGCACAACGAATGCAATTGTTGTTTCTGATGAGGCACGTATTATTGTTATTCACGCTGAAAATATAGACGCCATGCTGACAGATAGCCCAAAAGTTGCAATGCATCTATTAAAGCGTCTGGCAGAAAGATTAGAAAAAAATAGTTTTTAGCTTTATCTTATATAGAATATGAACAACCTATCACAACCTAGTCAACACGAAACGCAACAGTTAATCAATCAACTCAATAATGGGCAGCTTGCTAATGCAGAGATATCGGCAAAGCGGTTGATAACTAAGCACCCAAACGCATTTATTTTGCATCATGTACTAGCCCTTGCATTGGATGGTCAGCAAAAATATGTAGAGGCTATCGACAGCTATGAGAAAGCAATTAAGTTGGATGCAAAAAAACCTGACTTATACTTCAATTTAGGCTTTGCTTACACAAATACAAACCAGCTAGAGTTAGCTATCTCGAGCTATCAAAATGCCATCAAGCTTAACCCAAGGTTTTTTGAAGCATTTGGTAACTTAGGAACAGTGTATCAAAGACTTGGGCAGCTTGATGAGGCAATCAGCAGCTATCAAAAAGGCTTGGCAATTAACCCACAAGACGCACGAGGCTACTTCAACCTTGGCACTGCGCTACGGGATAAAGGAAGCTTGGGTAATGCCATCGCCAGCTATAAAAACGCAATCGCGTTATTCCCTAACTATACTGACGCTTATAACAATTTAGGTGAAACATTACGTGATTCTGGCGATATGGACGCAGCCGTTAAAAACTATCAGGAAGCCTTGGCACGAAACGCTAATCATCCAAATGCCAACTACAATATGGGGGAGTTTTTATATTTAGCAAAAAAAT
>CAXIBZ010000264.1:0-2725 GCA_964022105.1 uncultured Methylophilaceae bacterium | reverse complement strand
TGCTGATAGTAACTCTGCAAACCCTCAACAAGATACGCGGCAACAGCTCGATGAGCAAAGAACTGAGTTTAAAACATTATTAGCTGCAAATGTGATTGCAAACCCAGAAACGGGTGTGATCAGCGTCCGTGCAACCAACAAACAACATCAAAAAGTACAAGAGTTTATTGATAGAGTAATGGGTAGTGCAAAAAAACAAGTATTAATAGAAGCGACTATTGTTGAAGTGCAGTTAAGTGATAGTTATCAGGCAGGTATAGATTGGAGTCGACTAAATAATCCAGGTAATAGTGGTTTTGTATTTGGTCAAACGCTAGGATCAAAAGGAGTGACTTTCGATCCCGTAACAGGTGCCTTTAATGATGGTGGTTTGAACGCATTAGATCAGCGAACAAATGCAGGTTTTGTAGCTGGCTATCTTAATCCAATTAGCTCAATAGGGAATATTGCTGCATCGATTACTTTACTCGAGCAATTTGGCGACACTAAAGTACTGTCTAGCCCTAAGCTAATGGTTTTGAATAACCAAACGGCAGTGTTAAAGGTGGTAGATAATTTAGTTTACTTCACGATTGAAGTACAACAGACACAAGGAAATGTGAACAGTAATCCATTTAGTACAATTACAACAACACCACAAACAGTACCTGTTGGTGTGGTGATGAGCGTAACGCCACAAATTAATGACAATGACAAAGTAAACATCAATGTAAGACCTACCATTTCTAGAGTATTAAGTTTTGTGAATGACCCCAATCCACAACTTGGTTCTGGGCAAACTAGAATAGTCAGTGCTATTCCACAAATTCAGGTGAGAGAGATGGAGTCAATGCTTAACATTACTAGTGGTAATACTGCGGTGTTGGGCGGATTGATGCAGGATGATATTAAAAATAACACAGATTCAGTACCTGGTTTGAGTAAAGTGCCAGGTGTGGGCAATGTGTTTAAAGGTAAGAATGATGCGACAAGAAAAACCGAGTTGGTTATCTTCTTACGGCCCACTGTTGTACCAAACGCAAGCTTAGAAAGTGATGAATTAAGTTCTTACAAAAAGTATTTGCCAGCACAGCAGCTACAAAAAACGCTGGAAGAAGCAAATTAATTGATAGGTCACGCAGACCATGAGTTTATTGATTAAAGCACTAGATAAGGCACAAGCGCAAAAAGCGCAAGGGAAAGATAGTGCACGCAGCAACGATGGAAAACAATCCGATAAGCTGGCAGCATCGACTGAAAAATCTACTTCGGCCACTGAAGATAAAAAAATAATGACTGATGATTTATCGTTGAGCCCTGTTAATGAGACATTAACCACAAACAAGCAAATACAGAATGAAGTTGATGATACGCCAAATGCCTTAAAAGGTTCTGCTGCAGATTTGGCGCAAAAAGAACCACACCGCTCCGGAGCTAATGCTAGTCCTCGTTTGTCGATAGAGCCTGCAGTAAAACCAAATAGAGCACAGGCCGCCAATGTATTTACTGCAAAGCAAGCAGAGCGCTCTGGTCAAACAGCTAAAATTGCAATCATTATCGCCTTGCTAGCTATCTTATTGTTGGGAGGCTTTGCTTATTGGTATCAATTTGTGTTTACTCAGCCTGCTATCGTCATTCCACCAAGGCCATCAATGCCGACTTCTATGCCACAGGCTATGCCAGATGTAGGGATTGAGGAAGGAATGGATGCTTCAGTTGTTGAAGGTTTGGCTGAATCAGAAGTCGTTAAAAATACAGAAGATTTTATTGTTTCAGAATTATCAGCGCAAAATTCTGAAAAGCCTTTAGCTGATAACAGCGTTGAAGAAAAATCCGTTTTTGATCAATCATCGAAACAGCGTGTGGCGGTAAAAGAAACGCTAACACCTAATGAGCAGGTTGTGACTGATGCTCGTGCAAAAGCGACGCTAATCGATGACGACACAACATCAGAAAATACATCAATAGAGATAACAAAAGCTAAAACTGAGTCTGGCATCAACGAAGTATTGATGCGCGCTTATACAGCTTATAACCTTGGCAACGATAATCAGGCGCAAACGGACTATAAATTGGTACTAAAGCAATATGGTGCAAATGTGGACGCAATGCTTGGATTAGGAGCGATTGCAGCACGTCAGGGGCGTCTGGTAGATGCAGATGGATGGTATCGGAAAGTGTTAGAACTTGAGCCCAGAAATGAAGTGGCAAAAAGTGGAATGCTTAGCATTCAACAAGTGGGAAGACCGCAAGTGAACGAGAGTCAAATTAAATCGTTGCTTGCCGCTTCACCTACTGATGCAAACCTACATGCAGCACTTGGCGATTTGTATGCTGGTCAGGGTAATTGGTCAGCAGCCCAGCAAGCCTATTTTGAAGCTTACCGATTCAATCCGACGGCAGAAAATGCATTTAATTTAGGTATTAGCTTGGATCAACTCGGGAAACCAACAATTGCTTTACCCTACTATCAAGAAGCGTTGCAAAAAGTAGATGAATACAGCTTGATTGATACAGCCGCGCTTGAGGCAAGAATATCCTCCATTCAATAATAACTAACAAAAACAATGATGACAGAACAGAAAAATGGCAGAACCAAGACGTAAATTACGCTTAGGCGAACTGATGGTACAACAAGGGCTAATTAGTCAGGATCAGTTACGTATTGCATTAATAGAACAAGAACAAAATGATATTCCACTTGGCAGACAATTAGTGCGCCTAGGTTTTGTATCAGAAACCATGG
>CAXIBZ010000263.1:0-2738 GCA_964022105.1 uncultured Methylophilaceae bacterium | reverse complement strand
ACCCTGCAACCGTAGTCGCAATAGCGGTAGGGTGATGCGCAAAATCTTCATAAACATTAATCTCATTGACTGATCCACGAAGCTCCATACGCCTTTTTACATTTTTAAAAGCTTTTAAAGCTTCTATACTTTGCGGCACCGACACACCCACATGACGGGCAGCGGCTATACTCGCCAGTGCATTCATACGGTTATGATTACCCATAATTTCCCATGCTAAATGGCCTTGCTTTTCTGTTCCATACATCACATCAAAACTGCCATCACTCAGCGTGTTAGCCGTGTGCCAATGACTTTCATCGCCAAACGCTTCTGTTGGCGTCCAGCAACCTTTGTCAATTACCTGTTTTAAGTTTGACTCTTGCGTATTTACTACGATTAATCCATTTTGCGGAATGGTTCTCACAAGATGATGAAATTGTTTTTGAATGGCTGCTAAATCTTCAAAAATATCAGCATGATCAAATTCTAAATTATTCAGTATGGCTGTGCGTGGATGGTAGTGAACAAATTTTGACCGTTTATCAAAAAAAGCAGTGTCATATTCATCCGCTTCTATGACAAAAAACGGAGAGGTACTACTTTGATCTTGAACTGGTTTACTTGGCAAGCGCGCCGATACGGAAAAATTTTCTGGCACCCCGCCAATTAAAAAACCTGGTGCTAAACCTGCATACTCCAAAATCCAGGCCAACATTGATGCCGTCGTTGTTTTACCATGGGTTCCAGCTACAGCTAAAACCCATTTGCCTTGCAAAACATGTTCAGCCAACCATTGCGGACCAGATATATATGGCAGCCCTTGGTTTAAAATTTCCTCCATCAATGGATTTCCACGACTGACTGCGTTTCCAATAACATACATATCTGGATTCAATTTTAATTGGTCTGCTGTGTAGCCTTCAATCAATGTAATGCCTTGGGCTTTCAGTTGCGTACTCATGGGAGGGTATACGTTGGCATCACAGCCTGTTACTTTGATTCCCGATTGCTTTGCTAGCGCGGCAATCCCACCCATGAAAGTACCGCAAATACCTAAAATATGAATATGCATTGGTTATTTAGATTTCTAAATTTTCTGTTCATTGCAAAATATTGATTGTTAAAAATTACACCACAAAATCATGCAAAATTCTAATCAACAAGCCTACTATTTCTTTATTCATTTATTTGCAAAAAACATTAAAGTTCGATTTTTTTTTGTCGTAAATATTTGTAGAAAGCGATCCAGCTATACAAACGCTGAATACGTAATGATAAGCCAAATTGTAAGTTAGCAGACAAGTTTAATATGACTAAAGTAAAAATGAGATAAAAATGAACCAACCCATTATCCCAACAACAGACATTGTAGTAGTAGAAGAAACCAAAGAAGTTTTTTTGGGCAGACACCCTATATTAAACAGTAAGCAGAAAATTATTGGCTATGAATTATTATTTCGCTCAAAAGGAAATGATGACTCAAACACTAGCTTAGATGATTTATCTGCGACTTCCGGTGTTATCGTTAATTTACTCAGTCAGTTCGGTATTGATCAGATACTAGATAATAAACTTGGATTTTTAAATATTGCTGCCAGCTCTTTGATGAGTGACACGATTGAACTGCTGCCTGCCGAGCGTATTGTGCTAGAAATACTTGAGGACACACCGATTAATGCACAGATTATTACGCGCTGCAAAGCACTTAAATCATTAGGTTTTAAACTCTCTATCGTCGACTATGCCAATCGACCTGAGCATATCGTTTTATTACCGCATGTTGACTATGTCAAAATTGATTTAAGTTTTACACCTATCGACAAACTGGCAGGATTAATTGGTTTAATCCGTAAAAATTCTAAAGCAAAAATTATTGCGGACAAAGTCGAAGAAGAGTCCTTATTTCTTGAGTGTAAAGCACTAGGCTTCGATGCATACCAAGGATATTTCTTTGCTAAGCCAACCATTCTAAAAGGCGAGCAGGCACAACCTGATCAAATGTGTTTAATGCGCATGATAGGCATGTTACTTGGTGACGCTGATTTATCAGAACTAGAAGCCCTATTTAAAAACAGTCCAGGGTTAACCTTAGGTTTACTTAAACTTGTTAATTCAGTCGGGATTAATGGCGGTAGAGAGCCAGTAGAATCAATACGTCAAGCCATTGTGATGCTTGGTCAAAAACAAATGCTACGATGGGTTCAACTGCTGATGTATGCTTCACCAAGTAATCCAGCTGGCGACACAATTATGTTACAAGTAGCAAACCGTGCCAGACTGATGGAGCTGATGGCAGAGAAAGTGGAAAGCTATCAAGACCACTTCAGTGATCAAGCATTTATGGTTGGCATGTTGTCATTAGCAGACACGGTTATCCACGCACCTATGGAGCAAATACTAAAAGAAATCGGCTTGTCTGATACACTCAAAAAAGCCATTCTCGAACAGACAGGTACGCATGGACAATTGTTAAAATTAGCTAAAGACTTAGAAGTAGGCAACTTTGACGCTACACATTATGAAATCAAAGAGCTGGATATTTCACCAGAAGAACTGATGAACATTCAGATCGAGTGCATCGCTTGGACAACAGCCATTAATCAAGCCAAGTAATCTCTTTACGATAGATTAGGTGCTAACCAACGTTCTAGATAATCTTTAGGCAAGCCTCTACGTTTTGCCATATCGTCTAGTTGGTCTGCACCAATCTTATCAACACTGAAGTATTTGCTATCTGCGTGAGCAAAGTAGAAACC
>CAXIBZ010000262.1:0-2778 GCA_964022105.1 uncultured Methylophilaceae bacterium | reverse complement strand
ATCGCTGAAGCGGGTATCATTGTTTTTACCTCTTGGTGGACGAGCTGTAGCAGCACGATCGCCAAAACTGCGACCTCTTTCACCATCATTACTGCCGCGGCCTTTATAACCACCACTTCGTGCACTTCCGTTTCGGCTATTGCGACTTTTACCGCGCTTGCCTTCAGGTGCATCCATATTGATAGGACGTTTTGGTTCAAAGCCTTCAATAACTGAAGCTTGTAACTTTTGACCTGTGTATTGTTCGATTTTGCGCAAAACATGTCTATCCATGTTTGAGGCGAATGCGATTGCAATACCTTTTTGTCCTGCACGCCCTGTACGACCTATGCGATGAACATAATCTTCTGCAAACTTAGGCAAATCATAATTAATAACATGGCTAATACCTTTTACATCAATACCTCTAGCAGCGACATCAGTAGCCACGAGTACTTTTACATCGCCATGACGTAACTTTGTGAGGGTGCGATTACGAGCGCCTTGTGTCATATCACCATGCAAAGCTGCTGTTTTATGGCCAGCTGCATATAAGTCTTCTGCTAATAAATCAGCATGACGCTTGGTACTTGTAAAGATAATCGCTTGATTGACGTCTGGTTCAATCAGCAGATGCTCTAATAATTTATTTTTGTGGTTCAAATCATCAACATGATGTAAGCGCTGTTCAATATTTTCGTGTTTTTCTTTTTGCGCAGCAACTTGAATAGTGACAGGGTTATTTAATATATCTTGCGCGATACGGCCAATGTTGCCGTCTAATGTTGCAGAGAATAAAAGTGTTTGGCGCTCTTTTGGTAAGGCATCACAAATACGCTGTACGTCAGGCATAAAGCCCATATCTAACATGCGATCAGCCTCATCAAGTATAAGCATTTGTAAGCGGCTTAAATCAATACGCCCGCACTCCATGTGATCGATAAAGCGACCAGGTGTCGCCACTAATATGTCTAATGGCTGTGATAACAATTTGTTTTGTAATGGATACGGCATGCCACCTACAATACTCACTGTACGTGCACGCAAATATTTACCATATTTACGGGCTGAATCATTGACTTGCGCTGCTAGCTCGCGGGTTGGGACTAAAACCAAAATACGTGGACCACGACTTCTAGATTCGTGCGGAGTAGCTAGCAAGTTTAATGCTGGCAACGTAAAGCCAGCTGTCTTACCAGTTCCAGTTTGTGCAGATGCTAAAATATCCCTACCATCTAACACAGCAGGAATTGCTTGTGCTTGTATAGGTGTTGGATTGATATAGCCTGCTTCTTCAACTGCTTTGAGAATGGTAGGATGTAAATTTAATGATTCAAATGTAATTAAAGACAATGTATGTCCCTTTCTAAATAATATAAAAGGGCGCAAGCAATGACGTCACGAGTCATTTAATGGATAGCTTAGTATCACTAAATGATAAACATAAACGCAGAAGTCAATTTTAATAGGAGCTTCTTTTACCGGCGCACTGGCATAGCCACTAACCGATAAAAATGAGATGTAACGTCTATACTTCATGCGTTACGATAGGTCAGGGCGATGAATCTAAAACTTCTTAAATGTTTTAAGTTAAAGTTCTAAGTTGTGCGCAGTATAACGACTTATTTTGTAATGTCAAATAATAACTTTTTGTTTTTGTGTTAGAATCGCGCCCTTCAAAACATATCGGCAGCTCACTTATGTCACGCAATTTAAGAAATATCGCAATTATCGCCCACGTTGACCACGGTAAAACGACCATGGTTGATAAATTACTGCAACAATCAGGCACATTTGCTTCTCATCAAGCCTTTGAGGAGCGCGCCATGGATAGCAATGACTTGGAAAAAGAACGTGGCATTACTATTCTTGCCAAAAACACAGCTTTAACCTATGAAGGTACACGGATAAATATTGTGGATACCCCTGGTCATGCTGATTTTGGTGGGGAAGTTGAACGCGTATTAGGTATGGTGGATGGTGTTCTGTTATTGGTAGATGCTGTTGATGGACCCATGCCGCAAACAAGATTTGTGACTAAGAAAGCATTAGCACTTGGCTTAAAACCGATTGTTGTCATTAATAAGGTCGATCGACCAAGTGCGCGTCCAGATTGGGTCATTAATCACACTTTTGATTTATTCGCGAACTTAGGGGCTACTGATGAACAGTTAGACTTCCCAGTGGTTTATGCATCCGCACTTAATGGTTTTGCAATGTTGAACGAAAACGAAAAAACGGACAATATGCGCGCCATTTTTGAAACGATTCTCAAGCATGTAGAGCCTCCTAAAGGAGATCCAGATGCACCACTGCAAATGCAAATATCTGCGCTTGATTATTCAACCTACACAGGGCGTTTGGCAATTGGACGTATATTGAATGGTCGTGTAAAAACAGGGCAGTCAGTTACTGTGATGAATGGTACGGAGCAGGTCGCTATTGGTAAGATTGGTCAGGTTCTTGGTTTTCAAGGTCTTGAACGTGTTGAAGTTGCTGAAGCAGAAGCTGGCGATATCATCATTATTTCAGGTATCGAGCAGGTTGGTATTGGCTTCACCATTTGTGACCGCGACAAACCAATTGGTTTGCCTCACTTAGGTGTTGATGAGCCAACATTAACCATGGATTTCATGGTCAATACATCACCATTAGCTGGTACTGAAGGTAAGTTTATTACTTCTCGTCAAATTCGCGATAGGTTGCAAAAGGAACTACTGGTTAACGTGGCATTGCGAGTTGAAGATACAGAAGATGCTGACGTATTTCGCGTTTCTGGTCGTGGTGAATTGCATCTCA
>CAXIBZ010000261.1:0-2793 GCA_964022105.1 uncultured Methylophilaceae bacterium | reverse complement strand
GCTGCAATGAGTAAAAATCCTGGTAAAAATACCGATACCAGCGCAATGCTTGCGCCAAGCCAGCTTATTTTTTCTGCTGTAGGGATAATTGCGCCCAAGTAGGCTGAAAACGAAAACATGGGGCCTGGGATAGCTTGTGAGGCACCATAACCCGCTAAGAAGTTCTCATGACTTACCCAGCCAGTAGTCACGACAGCATCTTCTAGCAAAGGCAATACAACGTGGCCACCACCAAAGACTAGTGCTCCAGCTTGGTAAAAAGCCTGCGCAATAGCAATAAACCCTGATTGATTAGGAATGAATATTGCCATTAATAAAAACAGCAAAAAAATAGCCAATAGGCTGAAACCTAGTTGTTTGCTGTATTTAGACTGGATTGCCTGTTGCCCAATGCCTGCGGGGTTCTTGCATAGGAATATGCCGGCAATTGCGCCAGTACTAATCACCAGCATTTGCGCCCAACTTGTACTCATCCACAACAGGATTGCTGCTGCAGTAATAGCGATTATACGTCTTGTTATGTCAGGACAAAGCTTCTTTGCCATACCGAATACCGCATCGGCAACAACACAAACAGCAACCAGTTTGAGCCCATGAATGCACGCTATACCTATATTGCTGGCCAGCATGGGAAGTGCTGCAGCAAAGCTGATGAGCAATAATGCGGATGGCAGCGTGAATGCGATAAATGCGGCAACTGCACCCAGCCAGCCAGCACGCAGAAGTCCAAGCGTAAAACCGAGCTGGCTACTAGCAGGGCCGGGTAAAAATTGACAAATTGCAAGCAGCTGGCTGAATTGATGTTCATTGACCCAATGTTGTTTTTCAACAAGCTCTTTACGAAAGTAACCAATATGTGCCGTGGGCCCGCCAAAGGAAGTAAGTCCTAATTTTAGAAATGTTCTGAATACGCTAAAAGCAGATGGTTTATTATTTAACACAACGAAATATCTCTGTTATGAGTCATAGACGGAGTGCAGACTATTTAATACATGCTGTTGCCATTAAGTGTTTCATTCGGGACCTTCTGTATTGCATCCCAATGTTCAACAATCTTGCCATTTTCATCAAAACGAAAAAAATCCATCGTGACATATTGCTCGTTATTAGGCCATATTTGATAGGTGTGTAGCGAAACTAAATCATGCTCAGCTATCGCACGAACAAAAGATATTTGTTTGTCCGGGTATTCAACTGCCATTTGTTTAAAGTAATCAATGAACGCTTGTTTTCCGTTGCCAACTAGCGGGTTATGTTGGATGTATTACGCACCAACATAAGCTTCAATAGCTTTTACAGGATTGCCTAAAAAAGCTGTACGGTAAAAAGCAATGGCATTTTCTTTATTAGCGTTTAAATCTTGTCTTGTATTCATTTGCTATTTTGGATTTAGTAACCAATCATCTTTAGCAACATAAACTCCGTTGATATAGTAATACTTGATAAAGTGGAACTGGTTTTCCATTAATTTGATTTCATAAACATTTTCAACCAATCGTGTGAGGCGTTTTTTATTCTGTTTTACTAGACCTGTTGCAGTTCGATATTTTTCTGAAAAGATAATATGATTGTCTGTCATGGCCTCAAATGAAAAGAGTGGATTTGGACCGATTAAATCCATTCTTTCTTGTCTTGTGATGCCATTCTCTGTATTTTTAATTTCTGCATTGAGTGCAATATGCATCGCATTGTTAGACTCAGTTTTAAGCTTTAATTTAACCTGATTTGTTCTCTCATCAGGTGCGCTATCTGGACCAAAGCATTCACTATGAGTACCTTGACCTGTCCAATTGCCGCGCAATTGTTCAAATAAAGATTTAATTTTATTTTGTTCTTCATTGGATAATGTGATGGCTTCTTCAAGGTTGTAATATTCATCTGCTTGATCCGCCAGATTAGGAGAGGGGTCGTAGCAAGATGCAGCTGTGACTGATTTGCTCAAAAGGATGGTACATAAAAAGATTAATTTAATGCAGGTTCCAACAGCTTGCATAATGGCTTTATCCTCTGATGAATTCCCAATGATAATACATTATCTATTGTGTAAATTATATGACACATAGACATTCTTTATAGTAATGGTCTTTATATAGAGTTGCAGTATTTTTTTTGTAAAAGTGCAACGATTAGTAACGCTTATAGTTGCCAGTTAATCGGTGTTTGACCGTGTTCTATTAGATAATGATTAATCGTTGAAAACTGGTGATTACCAAAAAACCCACGATGTGCTGATAACGGAGATGGGTGTACGGACTTTAATACGAGATGCTTAGTAGCATCAATCGCTTCGCCTTTTTTTTGCGCATAGCTTCCCCATAATACAAAAACTAAGCTTTCTCGGTGCGCATTTAAAGCGGAAATCGCTGCATCGGTAAATAATTCCCAGCCACGTTTTTGATGAGAGCCTGCTCTAGCCTGCTCAACCGTTAATGTCGCGTTTAATAACAGCACACCTTGCTCTGCCCATGGTGTTAAGTCGCCACTTCCACTCATTTTGATGTTTAAATCAGATTCTATTTCCTTGTAAATATTCATTAAGGAAGGTGGTAAAGCAATCCCTTCGGGTACAGAAAAACTTAAACCATGTGCTTGATCTGGTCCGTGATACGGATCTTGCCCAATAATCACCACACGTACTTGTTCAAAAGGTGTCTGATTAAATGCGTTGAATATAAGAGAACTAGGTGGGTAAATGTTTTTACCAGTGATTTTTTCCTGCTTTAGGAAGTCTCGTAAAGCCTGCATATAAGGCTTGTCAAGCTCTTGCCCAATCACGGATTGCCATGAGGGGTG
>CAXIBZ010000260.1:0-2829 GCA_964022105.1 uncultured Methylophilaceae bacterium | reverse complement strand
GATGCAAGAGCCAGATCTGCTAATGCTTGATGAGCCTGTTGCTGGGATGAGCGCTAAAGAACGTGATGAAACCGCTGTGCTGCTCAAGAAAATTGCCAATAATCGCTCTGTATTGGTCATTGAGCATGATATGGATTTTGTGGAAAAAATTGCGCATAAAGTGACTGTATTGCACCAAGGAAAAATTCTTGCCGAAGGACCGATGGATAAAGTACAAGCAGATAAAAATGTGATTGAAGTATATCTTGGCCATTAACTTAAGATAGGAGAATAAAACATGATTGAAATTGAAGACCTACATGTTAGTTACGGCCAAAGTGAAGTGATTCATGGCCTAAATTTTAAAGCGGAAAAGAACGAAACACTCGCCATCATGGGCAGGAATGGTATGGGCAAAACAACCCTATTCAAGTCATTGATGGGTATTTTACCAAGTACAGCTGGCAAGGCTACTGTTGATGGAGAGAGTGTGCAAGGCGATGAAAGCTATATGCGCGTAAATAAAGGCCTAGCTTATGTACCACAAGGTAGAATGATTTTTCCGAATATGACTGTGCAAGAGAATATCGAGACAGGTCTCGGTAAGTCTAAGACGCGTGAAATACCTGAAGATATTTATGCGCTATTCCCTGTGCTATTTGATATGCGTAAACGTAAAGGCGGTAACTTATCGGGTGGACAACAGCAACAGTTGGCGATCGCCCGTGCATTGGTCACAAACCCCAAAGTATTATTGCTTGATGAGCCTACAGAGGGTATTCAGCCTTCTATTATCAAGGATATTGCAAAAATATTGAATCAGATTAAAAAGATGCGTGAAATTACTATCATCGTTTCTGAGCAAGTATTGAGCTTTACCATGGAAGTCGCAGATAGAATCATTGTGATCGATAAAGGTAATTTTATTCACGAAGATTTGCGTGACCAAGTGGATGCAGAAAAAATTAAAGGATATTTATCCGTTTAATGGCATTATATTGCCATGGATGATGAACGAACAAGATTGATTGCAGCGGCGGGCGAACCAGCGCTTAATAAACCCTTAGTTAAGCGCTGGGAAGCACGTTTAAATCTGGACTTTAAATCATTAAAGGGTCGCAGCTATTTAGCACGGAATTTACATATTGGGCCACTGGTGCTACAAAAGACATTGCATCCAGAAGGTGATGCGGTCTGTCATGGTATTGTCATCCATCCTCCTGGCGGTGTGGCGGGCGGTGATCAACTAATGCTAGAGGCTCATCTGGACAAACACTCACATGCATTGCTGACAACCCCAGGGGCAGGCAAGTGGTATAAAGCCAACGGCTTATTTGCGACACAACAATTACGGTTCAATATTGAAGAGAATGCTTGTCTCGAATGGCTGCCACAAGAAAACATTCTGTTCGATGGCTCAAAAGTAGCCCTCAGAGCAGATGTAAATCTCGCCAAGAACGCATGCTTTGCTGCATGGGAAGTATTATGTTTTGGTCGACAAGCACAACAGGAGCGATGGACATCGGGAGAAATGAAGCAAAGGCTGCATATCTTACGTGAAGGTAAACTGATATGGAATGAATGTGCGGCTATTCATCCATCTCATCTTGCGTTGGATTCGATTGTTGGCACGCATAATCGTGTGGTTTCTGCAAGTTTTGTTGTTGCAGCAGGCGAAGTCCCAAACGATGTCTTAGAAGCATGCAGAGCAGTCAAGCCTATGCAAAAATTAGATGAAAATGCTAAATATGGTGTCACAGCAATGCCTGAAATATTTTCAGCACGTTATGTAGGGCAATCAACGCAATGTGCGAAAGCCTATTTTGAAATGCTATGGCAGTGTTTAAGACCGTGGTATACCAATCGAGAAATGTTACGGCCGAGAATTTGGAACACTTGAAATGACAGACAAAAAAATAAAGAGATGATGATATGGAATTAAGTCCCAGAGAAAAAGATAAATTACTTATATTTACTGCTGGCTTATTAGCAGAGCGGCGTAAAAATCGTGGTTTAAAGCTTAATTATCCAGAGGCCATCGCCTATATTTCAGCCGCTATTTTAGAGGGTGCTCGAGACGGTCAAACGGTTGCCGAGTTGATGAGTTATGGCGCCACTTTATTAACTAGAGAGGATGTGATGGAGGGTGTAGCAGAGATGATCCCTGATATTCAAATTGAAGCCACATTCCCAGATGGGACAAAGTTAGTCACTGTCCATCACCCCATTCCATAAAAAGGATGATTACGTTGCCATACTTCGTTGCTTCTAAAAAAATACCTCCTTACATATTCTGTATATGCTGCGTCGGTCTTTTTTTACGCGCGCCTAGTCTGGCTTAGTTATCATCATTTTTGTATAGAGAGGAAAATATGATTCCAGGTGAGATGAAAGTTGAATCAGGCGATATCATGCTGAATGATGGCCGTGAGACGGTTGTTTTAGATGTCGCTAACAAAGGAGATAGGCCGATTCAGGTGGGTTCGCATTACCATTTTTTTGAAGTGAATGATGCCCTACAATTTGAGCGTCAAGCGGCTTATGGGTTTCGTCTGAATATTGCTTCTGGTACCGCAATACGCTTTGAACCAGGACAGACAAGGACCATAGAATTGGTCGCTTTAGCAGGTGACAGAAAAGTCTATGGCTTTGCGGGTAGAGTCATGGGGGCATTGTAAGTATGTTTTTGAGACTATTTATTATCGCTACAATCCATCACCTTATTGAAAGGCTTAGAAAGTGACTGTTAAAATCGATAGACAAGCCTATGCCGAAATGTTTGGCCCTACTGTTGGTGACCGTGTTCGCCTTGCAGATACAGAATTGTGGATAGAGGTTGAAAAAGACTTC
>CAXIBZ010000259.1:0-2835 GCA_964022105.1 uncultured Methylophilaceae bacterium | reverse complement strand
GCAATCTGTCCAGTTTCTGTAAAACCATAAATTTCAGTTAAAGGCGCTTTGCAAGTGTTTTCAATTTTAACGGCTAATGTGTCAGATAGAGGCGCGGTGGCAGATAATATCGCTACAGTTTCTGGAATAGGTAAATCTGCATCAAGAAGTGCCTGTAAATGCACAGGTGTAGAAATCAAAAATCTTGGTTGAGGAACAGCAGTGATTGCTTCACAAACATCCAATGGATAAAAAGGATGGGTATTGGAAATGGCATGCCCACTTTGCCAAGCCATGAGTACTGATGATTCGAAACCATACATGTGTTGAGGCGGCACAGTGGCGACTAAAGTCGTAGACGCCGTTGCGTCATTTAAACCGACGCGTTTCGCTTCGGTTTTAACACATGTGACCAGTGAGCCCCATGTTTTATTATGCGGTAAAGGAGTGCCAGTTGAACCAGAGGTAAATACAGTCGCCACAAGTTGGTTAACATCAATGCTGGGTACTTCAAGTAATTGATGACTAGACTTTACATGTTTCGGATATTGTAATTGTGGTAATGCAAGTGTGCAGTTTTCATTATCAGTTAGACAGAAGACATCGGGTGCATACGCTTTTAGTTGGTTGGCCATTTCAGGCGTATGTGTAGCTGGTAATAGGCTGACTTTGCCCGTGATGATAGCCGCTGCCAAGCCTACGCTAAAATAATAGCGGTCACTGCAAACATTAAGAATATGATGACCAGGTAATAATTGTGTCGCAAGCTGATTTACATCATTCAGAAATTGTTGCAATGTAACAGGCTCGGATTCAATCCAAGCGACGATACTGTCTGGTTTGGTATGCAACACAAGTGGCAATGTTTGATTAATGTCAAACGACATATTTAAACGATGCCTCCATTAATTGATATAATTTGGCCTGTTATATAGGCAGCACGTGGTGAAGCTAAAAAACTAATTAAATCAGCCACCTCCTCAGCTTTACCTGCCCTTTTCATGGGCACCATTTGTTTTATCATATCGGAATCAAAGGCGCCCTCAATCATTGCTGTGTCTATAATGCCAGGTGCTACTGCGTTCACAGTTATACCACGACTAGCTACTTCAAGAGATAGAGCCTTTGTTGCTGCATTAATGGCACCTTTTGCAGCAGCATAATTCACTTGTCCTCGATTACCCATCAATGCTGCAACTGACGAAATATTGATAATACGCCCCCAACGGCTGCGAATCATTGGCATCATTAGAGTCTGGGTAACATGATAAAAACCATTAACAGATACATTGATGACATCATGCCACTGTTGTAGGCTCATGCTAGGAAAGACTGCATCGTCATGAATGCCAGCATTATTTACTAGCACTTGGATTGGGCTTTCTTCTATTAGTGGGTTAAGGGCATCCATGACTGCCTGATAATCAGTGACGTCAAAGCAAAGTGCGCTTGCACTGCCGCCGCTCTGAATAATTTCCATCGCGATTTTTTTTGCTTTATGAAGATTTTGATTGGCATGGACCAAGACATGGTAGCCATCGTATGCAAGTGTATGGCATATCGCAGCACCTATGCCCCCACTACCGCCAGTAACTAATGCATGCTTCATAGTAACGCTCCTAAAATTGATTCTGCATTTGTCATCACAGCTGCGCGTCCTTCAAGTAACAATGTACTTTTTGCTTGCACTTTAAAAGCGTATAAAAGATTATCGTCGCTTTTATTAATACATTCAACATTGATAGTAAGTGCTTGCTTCAAACTATCTAGATACTGATAGTAAATCTTGGCGCCACGTACACTTACTAGAAATCCAGCACGAGGTCGTGATTGTTTGTTTGATGCTAATAAAGCACCATGTACTGCCATAGCCTGAGCTGCATACTCAATGCCGCAAGCAGTACTTAGCCTTCCGTTTGACCGCAATGGATTGGATTCCAGTAGGTGTGATGTTGCCCTACAAGTAATGCCTTGCTCACTCCATGACATTACATCATCAAGTAAACACATATTACCTTGGTGCGGGATATGCGCTTCTATCCATTGTTTGTTTATTTGAATATTTGTCATTAGCAAGGTGTTACTGTCGCTTCAATATGTAGATGTTCTAAATACTCTAGTGCAATTGATTTGGTCTGGTTTTCAGCAATAGTACTTAATAATGGTAAGCCACGTGCAGTAGGAATTTTTGTACGTAAAGCTTCCAAGTGATGATTGGAAAACTTGCTGACACTAGCATTGCCAAGTCTGATGTCTAGTCTGGCAATTGAACATTGCAATTTTGTTGGTGAAAAGACCATTCCTATGCCAAAAGCATCTGGAATTGGGCGGGAATGATTCAGAGGTTCTGGGTAGGTGCTATCCACGGCAATTAAAATGGTAGAGGTGTTATCTGCAACTACTTGTGTCACCGCTTCCAGTAAACCAGCACCAAAGCTCGCATCATAAGCACACAATACAGAAATGGGTGTTTTAGCACCAGTCGCAATACTCCAATAGCCTGCTGCAGCATTATGAACGGAATTATGAAAGCGTGTTGGCGAGAGTTGTCTATCATCAGAAGCTAGTGTTTTGCATATCTCATGGCAATTTTTACCATCACCACTAGAAGATGTGTAAACACATGCTAACGATGCTGGATCTTGTCCTGCTAACTCTGCCGCCGCTAATCCCACTGCAAGTGTTAATTTGACAAGCTCGCCGCTTCGACGTCTTTCTGTAGCAGGCAAAATTGCAGGTACAGGTATTATTGTGGCTTGTGAATGGTATGGTATTTTTTCAGTTAGCACATTAACGCTATCCGGCCAACTTGTTAGACCAGGCCCGATCAGGCTGATACCATTCAGATATACACTT
>CAXIBZ010000258.1:0-2844 GCA_964022105.1 uncultured Methylophilaceae bacterium | reverse complement strand
TCATTTTCCCAAGCTTTATCAATTATGGCATGCTCGATAGATTTGATACCTACTGCATCATCGTTGATATTTAAGGTACAAGCTGCTTCACATGGTGCCGGGCAGATACGTCCAGTAAATTCAGGAAAGTTATTGGTTGAATGTAATACATCTATCGCTTGACGCCAATCTTGGGTATACACCAAATCATTAAAGTCTGGAATGATGTTATTAACAGGACATCCATTGGTGCAAAATGGAATGCCACAATCCATACAGCGAGCGCCTTGTACTTTAGCTTCTTCATCACTTAAATGCAGTACAAATTCTTTATAGTTTTTGACGCGATCCTGAACAGGCAGATTTGCCTCATAAAGTCGTTCAAACTCTTTAAATCCTGTCACTTTACCCATTATGCTGCTTCCTTACTTGATATTGCAGCTAACTCTGTTAGTGCACGTTTATATTCATTAGGCATCACTTTTACAAATTTCTCGCGGCTTGTATCCCAGTTAGCTAAGATTTCTTTGGCGCGTGGACTTCCGGTAAAGTTAGCATGGTTTTCAATCAACCCTTTCAAAATGAGCTCATCTGGTTGATTTAAGTGCATTACTTTACCAATATCGGCATCTGCTGGTGCCACTTTTTCAAGTGTAACCATACTCAAATTACAGCGCTTATCAAACATGCCATCGACATCGTAAATATAGGCCACACCACCGCTCATACCCGCTGCAAAGTTTTGACCAGTTAAACCAAGTACAACTACTGTACCGCCAGTCATGTATTCACAGCCGTGATTACCCACGCCTTCTACTACTGAAGATGCACCCGAATTGCGAACACAGAAACGCTCACCTGCCACACCACTAAAGTAAGTTTCACCCGTTGTAGCACCATACATAACTGTATTGCCGACAATGATGTTTTCATGCGAGACACCACGGAACAATGACGATGGTTTAATAATGATACGGCCACCGCATAAACCTTTACCGACATAATCGTTACCTTCACCCGTTAAGGTAAAAGTGATGCCTTTAGCTAAAAATGCCGCAAAACTTTGCCCAGATGTTCCAGTAAAATTAACCTGGATGGTATCGTTAGGTAGACCGTCATTACCATATCGAGTTGCTATCTCGTGTGACAGCATGGTACCAACCGTACGATTGGTATTCACAATTGGAGAGTCAATGACAACCTTTTTACCATGCTCGATTGCTTCTTTTGCTTTTGCAATCAATGTATTGTCTAGCGCTTTGTCTAGTGCATGATATTGCTCTTCTATGTTGTAGCGCGCTACTGATGCTGGCATTTCTGGCAAATGTAAAATTTTCTCAAAATTTAGGCCATTAATTTTCCAATGGTCGATGCCAGCTTGCATATCCAGTAAATCTGCACGACCAATAATGTCGTCAAATTTAGCAATTCCCATACTTGCCATCAACTCTCGAATTTCTTCCGCTACAAAGAAGAAGAAGTTCACTACATGCTCTGGTTGACCTGTAAATTTTTTACGTAGTTCTGGGTCTTGTGTCGCAACACCCACTGGGCAAGTATTCAAATGACATTTACGCATCATGATGCAACCTTCTACTACAAGTGGTGCAGTTGCAAAACCAAATTCATCAGCCCCTAGCAATGCGCCAATGACAACATCACGACCAGTCTTCATTTGACCATCTACCTGCACGACTACACGCCCACGTAGCTGATTGAGCACCAACGTTTGCTGTGTTTCTGCAAGCCCTAGCTCCCATGGCGTACCAGCATGTTTAACGGATGACAAAGGTGACGCACCTGTGCCGCCATCATGACCAGCAATGACAATATGGTCTGATTTGGCTTTCGCTACACCAGCTGCAACAGTACCTACACCAGTTTCTGATACCAGTTTCACCGATATTGAAGCCTTTGGATTCGCATTTTTTAAGTCATGAATTAGCTGCGCTAAATCTTCGATAGAATAAATATCATGATGTGGTGGTGGTGAAATCAAGCCGACACCTGGCACACTAAAACGGAGTTTAGCAATATATTGACTAACCTTATGGCCAGGTAATTGTCCGCCTTCGCCAGGTTTTGCACCTTGGGCCATTTTAATTTGAATCTGATCAGCATTTGATAAATATTCTGCTGTTACCCCAAACCGGCCACTAGCTACTTGTTTAATACTTGAACGCATCGAATCACCAGATTTCAATGCAATATCTGATTCAATAAATTCTTTTCCAAACACAGCAGACATGCTGGTATCAGATGCAACTGGGATGAAGCGTTTTTTATCTTCACCACCTTCACCAGTATTGGATTTTCCACCAATACGATTCATGGCGATTGCTAGCGTCGCGTGTGCTTCCGTTGATATTGAGCCTAAAGACATGGCTCCTGTGGCAAACCGTTTAACAATTTCTTTTGCTGGTTCAACCTGTTCCAATGAAATAGGATTTTTTGCCTTTTTAATTTCAAATAATCCACGCAATGTCATATGTCGACGAGATTGATTATTAATTAATTCGGCATATTCTTTATAGGTTTCATATTGATTAGCTCTTGTCGCGTGCTGCAACTTAGCTATAGAGCTCGGTGTCCACATATGCTCTTCGCCACGAATTCTGAATGCGTACTCACCACCAGCATCCAATGCATTCTCCAGCACGGGATCATTACCGAAAGCAGCTTGATGCAAGCGTAGCGCTTCCTCTGCAACCTCTTCTAGCCCGATACCCTCGATTTTTGATTCAGTACCTGTAAAGTATTCATCAACAAACTGCGAATTGAGGCCAATTGCTTCAAAAATATGTGCACCGCAATAGGATTGATAGGTAGAGATGCCCATTTTAGACATCACTTTGTAAAGGCCTT
>CAXIBZ010000257.1:0-2848 GCA_964022105.1 uncultured Methylophilaceae bacterium | reverse complement strand
CATTCACAAAACAGGCGCTTTGATACGCGCAGCTACATTAATGGGTGCCTATAGTGCTTATCGCCATAATGAGGAGAAAATTAAAGCTGCCGACCATTTTTCAAAGTCTATAGGGCTTGCATTTCAAGTCGTGGACGATATTCTGGATGCAGAAGCCGACACAAAGACTTTAGGTAAAACCGCTGGTAAGGACGCACATCAAAACAAATCAACATATGTGACTATACTTGGTATACATGAAGCAAAAAAACTTGCAGCAGAGCTACATGCCAATGCAATGGCAGCACTCTCTTTTTACGGACATGAAGCAGACTTACTAAGGTATCTAGCCAACTTCATTACACAACGAAGCTTCTAAATCACAACTAGTTTATGACTTCTTTATTGTCCACTATTGAATCCCCTTTTGATCTGCGCCAATTAAGCAAAGACCAATTAGTCACTCTTGCTGAAGAATTGCGTACTTTTTTAATTGATAGCGTTTCAAAGACAGGGGGGCATCTAGCGTCAAATCTAGGCGTGGTTGAACTAACGATTGCACTACATTATGTATTCAATACGCCTGAGGACAGACTTGTTTGGGATGTGGGACATCAAACATATCCGCATAAAATACTGACTGGTCGACGTGAAGAAATGCGTCAACTACGTAAAGCAAATGGCATTGCTGGCTTCCCCAGAAAATCAGAAAGCATCTATGATACGTTTGGCACCGGTCACTCTAGCACTTCTATTTCCGCAGCTTTAGGCATGGCTGTAGCAGCAAAACAAGCTGATTCTAATCGTCGCAGTGTTGCAATCATTGGAGATGGCGCAATGACTGCTGGCATGGCATTTGAGGCACTCAACAATGCCGGTAACACGGATGCCAATTTACTCGTCATCCTTAATGATAACGACATGAGCATCTCTAAAAATGTGGGGGCACTCAATAACTATTTAGCAAAACTGCTATCAGGCCGCTTTTATGATAGTGTGCGCCAAACAGGTAAGCATGTTTTAGACATTGTCCCGCCCGTTAAAGAATTTGCCAGACGTGCTGAAGAGCATGCTAAAGGCATGGTTTATCCAGGCGGCACATTGTTTGAGGAGCTTGGCTTTAACTATATAGGTCCGATTGATGGCCATGATATGGATACACTTGTTACCACACTACGTAATATTAACGCACTGAATGGAATGCAGTTTTTGCATGTTGTGACGCAAAAAGGTAAGGGGTTTGAGCCTGCGGAAGACGACCCAAATAAATATCATGGGGTCAATAAGTTTGATCCATGCAATGGTGTTGCTCATAGTAAAAGTGAACAAAAAACCTATACCCAAGTATTTTCTGACTGGTTGGTAGATATGGGGTCTGCTGATGAAAAGCTGATAGCCATCACACCGGCAATGTGCGATGGTAGTGGTTTGAATGCGTTTGCACATGAATATCCAAGCCGCTATTTTGATGTCGGGATTGCTGAACAACATGCTGTCACTTTTGCTGGCGGAATGGCATGCGAGGGCTATAAACCAGTGGTCGCGATTTATAGCACCTTTTTACAAAGAGCTTACGACCAATTAATACATGATGTCGCATTACAAAACCTAGACGTTTTATTTGCAATCGACCGTGCTGGTCTGGTAGGTGCTGATGGGCCAACCCATGCAGGAAGCTTCGACTTGTCTTTTTTGCGCTGTATTCCTAATGTGGTCATTATGGCGCCAGGTGATGAGAGTGAGTGCAGGCAAATGTTGACGACTGGCTATCATTATCAAGGCACCGCTGCTGTACGCTATCCACGTGGTAAAGGCACTGGTATCAGCACATCGTCAACTCTGGAAAAAATAGAAATTGGCAAAGGGAAAGTGTTGCGCGAATGTACCCGTACCAGCAAAAAGGTCGCTATATTAGCGTTTGGTAGCATGGTGACCCCCAGTTTGGCAGCGGCAGAGCAGCTTGATGCAACGGTGGTTAACATGCGCTTTATCAAGCCATTAGACATCAATCTACTAGAGCAGATGGCCAAAACACACGCGTTAATTGTTACAGTAGAAGAGAACAGTCTAATGGGGGGTGCAGGCTCCGCGGTCATGGAAGCCATGCAAACCCTTAACCTGCTCACCGCTACATTGTGTTTAGGATTACCCGATACATTTATTGAGCATGGCGTGCATGAAACTATGTTGGCGCAATGTGGTCTTGATAGTATTGGTATCACACTATCAATTGAAAATAAATTAAAGTCAATAAACTGAGCATTTCAGAAAGCGGCTATTAATTAAAATAACCGTTTACACACGATCTGATACGAGTAGAATTTTAATACTGGGTTACAGACTAATAAACTTTGGAGAATACAAACCGAGATGAATCAGCCAAACTTACCTAACAATACCTTAGAAGGTATAGAAGACGTTCAAAACAGACCCGATGTTCGTCATTTGGACATTAATAAAGTAGGTATTAAATCTATCAGACATCCGGTTATTGTTAAAGACAAACATGGTGGCGAACAAAACACCGTTGCCGTTTTCGATATGTATGTGCACTTGCCGCATAATTTCAAAGGGACCCATATGTCCCGTTTTGTCGAGATACTGAATGTCAATGAGCATGCTATTTCTGTAGAGTCATTTGAAACAATCTTACGAGAAATGGTCGAACGTTTAGAAGCCAGCTCTGGTTATGTGGAAATGCGCTTCCCATATTTTGTCAATAAATCCGCACCAATTTCTGGCGTGAATAGTCTGCTGGATTACGACGTTACGTTTATTGGCGAAATCAAAGATGATGTGTTCACTATCACCATCAAAGTACTTGTCCCTGTCACCAGCTTGTGCCCATGTAGCAAGAAAATATCTGATT
>CAXIBZ010000256.1:0-2850 GCA_964022105.1 uncultured Methylophilaceae bacterium | reverse complement strand
CAACTTTATGCCGATGATGCATTTCTACCACCTCAATATCATAGCCTTCGCTTAGCACTTTGGCAGCTTGTTCTACTAAATTAATGAGCAACGTTACGCCAACACTCATATTTGGCGCAAATACTATTGGAATTATTTTTGCAGTCTCTACTATTTGTTTTTTCTCTTGCTCTGTAAAACCAGTTGTGCCGATCACCATATTGACATTAGCCTGCTGGCAAGCCTTTAAATACTGCATGGCGGCCTCTGGTCGCGTAAAATCGATGAGCACATCTGCATTTTTTAATGCCGAATTGAAATCGCTTGTCACTTTTACGCCTGAGTCTATGCCAAATTGAGTGCCCGCATCCTGCCCAATCATACCGCTTCCTTCGCGATCAATCGCAGCATGCAGTGTCAGTGCTTCATCTGCAAACACCCCCTCTAACAACGCCAAGCCCATGCGCCCAGAAACCCCTGTAATCACGACTTTTGTTTTCATTGCATTTACTCTTTAAAGTTTAGAACCCTATTTTTTCCAACATACGTTCAAAGAAATCAGGCTCTTCTTCCACTACATCCTGATTGTTATCTTTAATTTCTTGGACAACGCTATTAGTAGTCTCTGTCTCAACTTCTTCTGCTGGCGCGTTTTGAATACGTGTTGTATCCAGCTGATTATCCATGATAAAAACTTTTGTCTTACCCGTTTCAGTATTTCTAGGCTTTAATTGTTTTGCTGCTGGCTGCGGATCGCTCGCAATAGGCTCAGCAACTGGCGCAACCAATTCTGTTTGACTTCGTTCAGCATCAACTTCGACTTTTGTTGGTGTGGCAGTTTCCTCTTCCTGCGCTTGTGGCGCCTCAACTTCTTCAGATGTCGTCTGCGACTTTATTTTTTCGTCTGGCTGTGCTGATAGTGGAGGAACGACTGGCACTGGTACGGCTAGTATTGACGCTGGCGCTTTATCCCCCTCAACATCTGAAGCACTATCAACAGGTGTTGCAGCTGCTTCATTAGCCTCAGATGACTGCGTATCAGCTGGCTCAACAGCCTCTATATCTGGCTTCTCAATAGGTGCAATGACAGGCGCATTCGGGTCTACCGCCTCGGTTTTCTCATCCTCCACTATTACTTTACCTTTAGCCTCGGCTTCAAGCTTTTTCTTAAGATCCTCTGCTGTCTGCCCCTTTGGTACAACATCCCCGCGGACCCGAACTAGCAAATCATCTTCAAAGTCTAAAATAACGCGTCTTTGGTTAATAATTTCACCCTGCTTGCGAAGTTGATAAAAGTAGTCCCACCGATTCGAATGGAAACTATCAACCAATAGCGGAGTGCCCAGAATAAAGCGCACTTGGGATTTATTCATACCAGGACGTAACTTAAGCAACATCTCTGATGTAAGGACATTACCTTGTTGAATATCAATTTTGTATGGCTTTATTGTAGGAATGGCTGAGCCACAACCAACTAAACTGATTGCCACAATGAATGTAAACAATCTTAAAAAAATATGCATAGTGTTGTATGTAAGGAAGACATCTATATGAATTGGCGTTAATATACCACGATGGCGAAGCGCCTTAAACTAAAAAGTGGAAGAAAATAAGTGAGGGACTATGCACGATCAAAAAGACTTAAAGAATGCAGGATTAAAAGCTACTCTACCTAGATTAAAAATATTAGAGTTATTTGAAAAAAGTGACGAGCGCCATTTATCAGCAGAAGATGTATACAAAGTGTTGCTGAATGCGGGTGACGATGTCGGTCTGGCAACAGTCTACCGTGTGCTGACACAATTTGAAGATGCTGGTTTACTTGTTCGTCACCACTTTGAAAGTGGCAAAGCGGTCTTTGAATTAAATGAGGGCGAACATCACGATCATATTGTTTGCGTCAAGTGCGGCCGTGTGGAAGAGTTTTACGATGAAGAAATTGAACGCAGACAAAAAGAAGCCGCTGAATCTCGTGGCTTTAAAATGCAAGAGCACTCATTAATGATTTATGGCATCTGTGAGAAATGTAATTAGCATTTTCATTCATTAAAGTAGCAAGGAAGCCTTAGTGTCAGATTTATTAATTTATAGACCAGCAATTATTCGTTTTGCATTTGCCTTCACACTTGCCCTATTTATAACAGGGTGTGGTACAAACCCTGTGACAAAAAAAACAGAGTTTCAATTTGTATCGCAGGATAAAGAAATTGCTATCGGTGAACAAAATTATTCACCAGCACGCCAATCCCAGGGTGGGGACTACGATATTGACCTCAATCTTACTGCTTACGTACAAGAAGTTGGCAATCGATTAGCTGCCGTTTCCGACAGGCCAGACCTCCCTTATGAGTTTGTGGTCATCAATGACTCTATACCAAATGCATGGGCAATGCCTGGTGGCAAAATAGCATTCAACCGGGGCCTGCTATATGAGCTGAATAGTGAAGCGGAGCTAGCCGCCGTGATGGGTCATGAAATTGTACATGCAGCTGCACGACATGGCGCAAAAAGCATGGAGCGTGGCATCTTATTGCAAGCTGGCATGATAGCCGTTGGGATTGGTGCACAAAACTCTGACTATGGAAACCTCATCGTAGGCGGCTCGCAGTTAGGCGCTCAATTAATTTCCAGCAAGTATGGCCGTGATGCGGAAAGTGAATCTGACTATTACGGCATGTTATATATGAAAAAAGCTGGTTATGACCCTGCTGCTGCAGTCACTTTGCAAGAAACCTTCGTACGTTTGAGTGAGGGGAAAAAAAGTGACTTTATTTCTGGCTTGTTTGCAAGCCATCCGCCGTCGCCTGAACGTGTTGCCGCAAATAAAGCCACACTAACTAAACTTGGTGCAGGCGGAGAAAGGGGCAAAGA
>CAXIBZ010000255.1:0-2867 GCA_964022105.1 uncultured Methylophilaceae bacterium | reverse complement strand
AGAAATGAATTTTCAACGTGGTAAACATCACGAAGAATTAGAAATTTACTTTATCCCACTTATTGACGTGTTATTGGTGATTATTATCTTTTTAATCGTCAATGCAACCTTTTCACGTACGAGCGAGCTACAAATCAATTTGCCAACAGCAGAAGCCAATGCCCCAGAGGATAAGCCGTTGATTATTACGGTTGATGTAGATGCTGCAGGGCGTTACATGGTAGAGGCTAAAGATGCAGGTAACACAGTTGAAACGATAGCCAGCGCATTAAAATCAGCCGTAGGCGAAGGTAAAAAAGACCCAACTATTGTTATTAATGCAGATGCAAAATCAACGCATCAATCTGTGGTTAATGTAATGGAGGCGGCGCGTGTTGCCAATTACACGCACATTACTTTTGCAACACAAGTAGGTTCTGACAATTAATAAACGTTATATTCCAATTTGTTTCAACAAGGTTTGTGATGTCAAAGCGTTCGCGTAAAAAGCACGATTTGCCTCAGATTAAAAACCCAAAAGCATTGTTTTGGCGTATCTTTTCCTATGCATGGGAACATAAGTATATATTCGCGGTGACGATAACGGCGACTGCTGTTCTATCGCTTAGTAACACCGCATTTCTGGCAATGATTAAAAAAGTGACCGATGAAGGCTTTGTTCAGCAGTCTGAAACACAACTCTTTATTTTGCCAATTTTGCTATTTGCTTTAATGACAGTCCGAGGTTTGGCAGGCTTTGCCTCCATGTATAGTATCCGCTGGATAGCGCGGCGCGTGGTAGAAAAGCTCAGAAGAGAAGCATTTGGTCAACTGATGCATATGCCCGTTAGCTTCTTTGATGCGCAGTCGACAGGGGTGATGGTTTCTAAACTCACCTATGATGCTGAGCGGCTATCTAATGTCTGTACACGCACCGCCATGAATGTGTTTAGAGACGCATTAACGGTGGTTGGGCTGATTGCTTATATGATTTATTTGGACTGGAAGTTGACATTAATTTTTGCCATTGTGGCACCTTTTATGGTCCTTTATTTAAGAAAAACCACACCAAAATTAAGAGCGAATGCAAAAAAAGTGCAACTGGCTGTCGGTGAAATGACAAAGGCTTCTGAGGAAGCAATATCTGGTCAGCGCATCGTCAAAATATTTGGTGCTCAAGATTATGAAACACAGCGGTTTGCTGATGTTGTTATTCGTAACAGAGACTTGGAGTTGCGTTCAGCACGCATTACAGGCTTGAATAGTTTTGTCATTGAGCTATTAGCTGCCATCGCACTAGGGCTGGTTGTTTATTATGCATTGGGTAGTTTTTCTGTTGGTGAGTTTGCGGCTTTTGTCGGCGCATTACTCATGCTGATTTCGCCTATCAAACATATCACCTCAGCTAATGAAGACTTGCAAATTGGATTAGCTGCTGCGCAGAGTGTTTTTGAGGTGATTGACTCACCTATTGAAGATGATGAGGGTGAACGAGAAGTTAAACAGCTTAAAGGTGAGATTGAGTTTAAAAATGTGAGCTTGCGCTATGATAACGCTAAGCGTCTGGCACTAGATGATTTAAGCTTCACAGTTAAACCAGGTGAAAAGGTTGCGTTGGTCGGTCGCTCGGGTGGCGGTAAAACCTCGTTGGTCAACTTGTTGCCACGTTTTTATGAATTACAGCAAGGGTTGATATTGCTTGATGGCATAGATATAAGGGCGCTGTCACTGCGAGACCTTCGTGCACAGTTTTCTCTAGTGAGCCAGGATATTATTCTGTTTAATGACACGATATTTAATAATATCGCTTATGGTGTATTAAGAGATACTAGCGAGGAAGAAGTTATTAAAGCAGCAAAAGCGGCCAATGCATGGGAGTTTATTCAGCAGATGCCATTAGGACTGCAAAACGAAATTGGCGATAGAGGCGTGCGTTTATCAGGAGGTCAGCGGCAACGTATTGCTATTGCACGCGCAATTCTTAAAAATGCACCTATCTTGCTACTGGATGAGGCAACCTCAGCATTGGATACGGAGTCGGAACAACATGTGCAAGCGGCTTTGGATGTCTTAATGCAAAATCGTACTAGTATCGTTATTGCACACCGTCTGAGTACCATCGAAAATGCCGACAGAATATTAGTGATGGATAAAGGCAAAATTGTGGAGTCAGGTAGCCATAAAGAGTTGCTTGAAGCAAAAGGCTACTATACAAAACTCTATCAAAAAGAGTTTGACGATTAGTGGGTTAGGGGTCTTAATGCATGACCTGATATTACGCGCATGGCAAGATAAAAAAATCTTTTTTTATCTTGTGTTAGTACCATTATCTTGGCTGTTTGCAGGCCTAACAGCACTGCGTCGCTTACTGTATCGTCTTGGTTTCTTAAGCTCATATGCATTGCCTGTTCAAGTGATTGTTGTTGGCAATATCAACATGGGTGGTAGTGGTAAAACACCCGTTGTCATCTGGCTGGTTAATGAACTCAAAGCACATGGCTATCAACCTGGTGTAATTAGTCGAGGATATGGTGGCAAAGTCACTCAGCCTACCCGTGTTCAAGGAAATAGCCTGCCGGGCGTGGTAGGTGATGAGCCTGTCTTAATTGCGCAAAAAACAGGTTGTCCCGTTTATATTTCAACTAGCCGCGTAGAAGCGGGAAATGCACTGCTGAAAATGCATCCAGAATGTGACATCATTATTAGTGATGATGGATTACAACATTACCGTTTACAAAGACAAATCGAAATTGCTGTTGTTGATCAGCAGACGCAGCAAAATCAACATTTATTACCTGCAGGGCCATTACGCGAGCCTTATTTGCGTCTGGCAAACGTTGATGCTGTGATTTTAAATGGCCATGTTGACGTGAAAGATGGGTATCCAA
>CAXIBZ010000254.1:0-2874 GCA_964022105.1 uncultured Methylophilaceae bacterium | reverse complement strand
TCAGTAAACACTTTCTTATTCACTTTCCACATCACAGAAAGGTCATACATAAAAATTGCGACTAACACTGCATAAATGATATTGACGAAATCTTGAGAAAGCATATCTACTTTTGATGGTGATAAACGCCATGCCAAAATACCCAAGGCAAGATACATTGGTATCTTCATTAAAATCAAGAAAAAGAAATCACCTTTGCTAGTAATTTCCATAGAGCCCATATGCTTCGGTTTGAAGTAAGTCGAACCTTTCGGTGTGTCAGAGGTGTTAAAGTAGTACATAACGCCTGCAAACAAGCTTAAAACGCCAGTAATTGCAATTGCATAGCGCCATCCCTCCTCGCCACCAAACATCAGTGCAATTGTCGGTAACGTGAATGCTGCAGCGGCTGAACCAAAATTACCCCAACCACCATAAATACCTTCAGCAGTGCCCAACTCTTTATGTGGAAACCACTCACTCACCATGCGAATACCAATTACAAAACCAGCACCAATACATCCGAGCAAGAAACGTGCAATCGCTAATTGCGTATACGTTTCTGCAAACGCAAACGCAAAGCAAGGCAAAGCCATAATTACCATTAATGTGGAGTAAACTAATCGAGGCCCATACTTATCGGTCAACATCCCAATAATGACTCGGGCAGGAATCGTCAAAGCAACGTTTAGTATCAATAACGTCACCACTTGTGGCTTGGTTAACGCAAACGTATCTTGAATAGCTTGTAGCATTGGCGCTAAATTAAACCAAACTACAAATGAAACAAAAAATATAAACCAGCTAAGATGAAGAATTTTCATCTTTCCAGTAAAAGAAAAAATATTGAACTTGCCTGCTGACATGAACGGACCCCCTAATATTATTAATAAAAACCGACTTATAAATGAATCGATTTGTGGATGTATGGCCTGCATTTAATGCAAACCTATCCTTCTTTGGATAGTGGTCCTTCTTTGGATGCTCTAAGTTAGCAGTTTACATGCCAACTTTATAAAAACAATATAATCAATTAGTTAGTTATACATTTATCCTTAAACAAATACATTTCTCGCTCTATTGAAGTGCATTTGCATAGTCTTGGTGCAGTTATGATACGTTTAGGAGAGGGATAATCTAAGTCAATACTTCAAAAAAATTTATTCAAAAATTGCCCTTTAATTAGAACTAGACCTTGCGAGCAATCAATACACCACTGGTACCGCCAAACGCAAATGAGTTTGACATGACAGTTTCAACTTTCACATTTTTGCGCCCCAGATTAGGAACATAGTCTAAATCAAGTGCAGGATCTGGTACCGCAAGATTAGCTGTAGGTGGTATTGCTTGGTGTTTGATTGCCATCAAACAAACAGAAAACTCAACTGCAGAAGAGGCTCCCATTAAATGACCATGCATGGACTTCGTTGAACTAACGGGTGATTTATGACCAACTACTGCTTTAATGGCTTCCGTTTCTACTGCATCGTTTAACTTTGTGCCAGTACCATGTGCATTAATATAGTCAATTTCACTTCCATCAATTGCTGCATCTTTTAATGCATGTAGCATAGCTCTTACCTGTCCATCGACAGAAGGCTGTGTAATATGTGCAGAATCATTACTGGTTCCATACCCAATAATCTCACCGTAAATGTGAGCCCCTCTAGCTACAGCACGGTCCATTTCCTCAATCACAAACATGGCAGCACCTTCACCCAGAATTAAACCAGTGCGGTCTAATGAAAATGGCTTACAAGAAGCACCAGGGTTAGTTTCATCTTCATTGGCAAGCGTACGTAAAGCTTCCCAAGCTTTCATCGTGCCGTGCGTCAGTAATGACTCCGCGCCACCAACCAACATAACATCTGTATAGCCATGACGAATTTGTTTTACCCCCTCACCTATAGCAACAGCGGAAGATGAGCAAGCAGTGCAAAAAGTAATGTCTGGTCCCAATAGACCAAAATCTAAAGCCACTTGTGCACTGGCAGCATTATTCATAGACATCAAAACAGTAAAAGGCTTTAACCGCTTTGCACGCTCAACGAAAAGGCGAGAATAGCCTTCTTCAATTGAATTGGCTCCAACCATACCACTACCTAAGTAAACACCAATACGCTCACAATTTTCAGTTCCCAGCTCTAGCTTAGCATCTTCAATTGCATTCTTTGATGCCGCTACAGATAGCTGTGTAGTCCTATCCATAGTAGCGGCTTGGTTTTTTGGAAAATAGTTTAGTGGATCAAAATCTTGAATCCATGCAGCAAGTTTGCAATCAAGTGTATCCACAAATGATGTTTCTAAATGACGGATGCCAGAGAGACCTTGCATTAGATTCTCAAAAAACACTTCAGGGTGATTACCTAAAGGGGTTATAGTACCAATCCCTGTGACAACAACACGACGTTCTGACATACTTTACTTTTTTTCAGCTCTGATACGATCTATTAGAGCAACCACATCGCCAATTTTGTTAACGGCAACATCATCGTTTGGCACAGTAATATCAAACTTTTCTTCCGCTTCAAAAATGATATCAAACACATCTAATGAATCTATTTCCAGTGTTTCTAGAGTTGATTCCAATGTTATATCATCTGGATTTTTATCAAATTTTTCAACAATGATACCTTTCAACACTTCAAATGTTTCCAATGACGGTCCTTTCAATTCAAAACATTGCAATAATGTTAATATTATTTAATTACATGCTAAATAATATCATTTAATTACTCATAATGCGTCTGTTAATCAACAAGAATGCATTGTCTTAAAGAAAAGCCCCGCAGTTTGCGAGGCTTTTTTAGCTAAATTACTCATACTAGTAACTTAGATTTATTGGCGGAGTGGACGGGGCTCGAACCCGCGACCCCCGGCGTGACAGGCCGGTAT
>CAXIBZ010000253.1:0-2880 GCA_964022105.1 uncultured Methylophilaceae bacterium | reverse complement strand
ACGATAAAAAGGATCAAATATTTTTGTATAGTCTGCTTTTGCTAATCCTGGCCCATTATCAATCACTTCAATCATAAACCAATCTTTTTCTTCATTTGAAATTATATTGATTTGGCCACCATCAGGTGTGTAGTTTACAGCGTTGGAAATTAAGTTATCAAGAATAATAGAAAGCTTTTCTTCATTAGATACTAATTGTTCTCCAATCTGCGTTCTAACCTTCATTTGCAACTTTTTATTATTGATGGTCAATGCATGCGCTTCTAGTACTTTTTGAATCAATTTTGTTAAGTCAATCTGTTGCAGTTTGTTTTGACCTTGCATGGAGTCTATTTTTGTATAATTTAATAGATTCTCAATCATTTTTTGTAAGCGGATACTGTTCTCACGCATGATTTGTATGATTTCCGCTTGCTGCTCAGAAAGCGCACCGCCAATGCCATCATGCAATAACTCTGTTGCCTCCCTAATGGCAGTTAATGGTGTTTTAAGCTCGTGTGAGACATGGCGTAAAAATTGCTGCTTTTGCGCATTGAGGTCTTTAAGTTCTTTCCTTAACCAATCTAATCGGCGACCGAGTTGACGTAAATCACCAGGCCCATCAATTGAGATTGGTTCTTCATATAAACCCTCACCTAAGTTTCTGATTGCACTATCCATTCTGCGGATAGGCCTTGCAAGTAAAAAGGTAATAACACCAGCCACGACAAGTGCAAGCGGAATAAGAATCAGGCTTTGTAAAAATAGACTTTTTTGTGTTTTTCTTGCTTCTGTTGTAAAGGCAGCTGATGTCATATCAATAGCAGTATTGTTTTGTGCAATGATTTCATTGATTTGTGCAGTTAATTTGACAAAACTATCCAGAAAAACAGGGTTGTCAATTAGCGTACTTTTGTTTTCGACAATTGTTCTATGTAATGAAGCGGCATTGTTTTGGAGCTTAATCAGTTTTTTTTCTAATGCTGCATTATTGAGATGTTTCCGTAATTGTGCAGCTGTGTCATCAAATGTTTCATAAGCTTGCTGATAGTTATCAAATAATAGCGTATCTTTTAATACATAATATTGGCGAGCACTACGTTCCATCAGACCAGATTTCTCTTGTAATGCACGACTTAAGCGCGTTGTTTCTACTGCTTGAGAAATGGTTGCCTCACTTTGCTTGGCTATATTTCCATACGAGATGTTAGCATTGATAAACGCCCATAAGAGAGGGAAAATTGCAAATGCAAAGCCAATCAAGAGCAACTTTAAAAATGAATCTGGATAACGAATACGCATAAAAGGTATCAAATTAATTCGTGTCAACATCCAGTATAATAGATGTATGAGTCAACTTTCTATAATTGTTGCTGTTGCAACCAACAATGTCATTGGGTTAAATAATACGCTGCCTTGGCACTTGCCTGAAGATTTAAAACGATTCAAAGCCTTAACAATGGGCCATCATATTATCATGGGACGTAAAACCTATGAATCGTTAGGACGCCTTTTGCCTGGACGCACAACTGTTATTGTGACACGCAATCCACATTATGCTGTGGAGGGTGCCATTGTGGTCAATAGTCTGGAAGAGGCACTTGAGGTAAGCAAACCTGATGTCGAGGTTTTTTTAATCGGTGGGGCAGAGTTGTACGCACTGGGATTAGCGTATGCACATCGGCTTTACATGACAGAAGTGCATGCTGAATATGCTGGTGATGCATACTTTCCAATAATTGATTACGCAAATTGGCAGGAAAGCTCACGCGAAAAACATGTATCGATTAATAACCTACAATACAGCTATGTCGTTTATGAGCGCATAGTAGACCAGCAAGTTAGTAACTAGTAACTGCTAGAAACCTTTATCAATGATGATCGTTGGCCAATAAGCAAGTCTTCGCGGAATGGATGAAAAGATTTGCGGTATAGATTGTAAATCTTAGTTACATAACGTCTGGTTTCAGGATAGGGGGGAATACCTTTGTAACGGTCTACCGCATTCTCACCTGCATTATAGGCAGCAGCAACCAATCTTACGTCACCTTCAAAGTAGGCAAATAACCATTGTAAATAAGCTAGCCCTCCACGAATATTGTCTTCTGGGTCATAAGGTTTTTTAACATGGAACCGTGCTGCTGTGTCTGGAATAAGCTGCATTAACCCCTTTGCATTTTTAGGCGAAGTTGCATTAGGATTAAAGTTTGACTCTACTTTAATAAAGGCCATAGCCAAATCTGTATCAATACCGTAGTCAGGTGCAAGAATTTTTACGATTTCGTAAATGGGACCTTCTTCGTAGAATGCATCGCGATTGACTTCCACATCGTAAATGCTAGGGGCCGACTCTACAATTACTTCAGGTTTCTCGTCCGGTTCTAAGCAAGCAGGTTTTGTCGCTAAACTCGCGTTTCCATCAATTTTTGATTGCCATTTTTGTGCGGTAGTGTGGTTTTGTGCAGCAGCTTTGTCAAAAAATAGCGCAGCAATATTAACGTCTTTAGGTACTCCCTTGCCGTTAGCATATAGCCATCCAACAGCAAAGTAGGCATTAGCATCATTTAAGTCACGCGCGCTCTTACAGTAATGTGCTGCGGCGTCCTCATAACTGTTAATTCCACCAGTACCTTTGCCTCTAAAAGCAAGCTTTACCAGTACTTCGTATGGGTTTTGATCTTCCTCTGCAACAGCATTACTTGAGGATGCTGCTGTTGTTTCTAGGGTTGTGTTGTTTACTAACTCTTGCGCTATTGATGTAAGACTTAATGGCAAAGTCAAGACAGCTACTATGGTGTTCCAGATGATGTGACGAGCATAAGATGTTTTATTCAAAATGAAAGCCTCGCTGCTGATTTAGATACAATCAACATGTGACTTTACATTTGATGCCCTATTTTT